>JAFPBP010000146.1 GCA_017424085.1 Clostridia bacterium | reverse complement strand
TGGGTCAAGGGGCTTGCCGTGTTGTGCGCGGCGATCCTGCTGTTCTTCTCCGGCTTGTGTTATGCCTTTGCCAATGACAAGGCGGGGATGAACGAGATTTTTACTTATAACGATTTCCGTAACGCCGAAACCTACGGGGATCGCCTTTCGTCTGCCACGGAGGAGATCGTGTCCTTGGTCCGTCAGGCTTATTCGGGCTTGCGGGTCTCTCCCGTGGATCTTCAGGGCGGGGTGGTCGAGGGCTCGTTCCACTATTACTTTTATGTGGACGGAACCGTGCTTACCGATATTCCCGAATTGGAGGAGGTTGACTTCAGCCACGCCAAGGTTTTGGCTGTTTACGGCGGCAGTAATTGCTACATTCTTGATACGATCCATACGCAGGCGGAGCATTTTTCCTTGGTGGACGGGTATTCCTGGAATCCCTACGATCTGACCAAAACCATTTCCTTGCAGGTCTTTTCCTGCGATGCGGGTGCCATTCTCGTTCCCGATACCGAGTGGATCAGCGAGCAATATGCGGTCTGGTCTACGGCGAAGACCCGCGCTCTGATGTTCATTCTTCTCTTTGCGGCATCCTTTGTCCCCATGGTGTATCTGATTCTTTGTACCGTGTGGGAAAAGCTCCCGAAGATGGTGCGCCGTTCCCGCATTTTCCCCGAGATCCTTCTGTTCATTGCCTCGGGGGCGGTGGTTTTTCTGTTTCAGGTTGCAAGGCTGGACTATCTTTTGTGGTTGCGTCAATTCCTTGCCCTGTTTGGCAGGGGGGACGACTCCTACGTCTATGCTGCTTTTTCGCTCCTCGCTTCGTTTTTGATTCTGCTTGCGCTGTTCTGCATCGTTGCGCTGATTCGCTCGGGGCGGCAGGGCAGGCTCTGGAAGGATTCCTTTATTTATTGGTTCTGCCGCAAGCCTTACGAGACCCTGCGTCAATGGGCAGATCGGAATTACTTCCGCCGTTATCGCTATTCGGTCATTTTTCTGATCCGAACCGTGCTTTTGGTCTTGTTTGAAGCGGTGTTCGTGACCTTCTTCATCGTTTCCGTGGTTCAGGAATACTGGGTCGTTGTCCGCATTTTGTTTCTGTTTGCCGCTCTCTTGGTGATGGCGGTGTACGTGTTCGGCTCGGTGCGGGATCTTCGCGCACTGAACGGGATTTTGGAGCATATTACCGCTCTTCAGGAGGGAAATCTGTCCTTCCGCGCTCCCATCGGAGAGGAGAACGTTTTCTCCGAATATGAGGCTCAGCTTCGCTCCGTGGGTGACGGCTTTGACCATACGCTTCGAAGCCAGATCGCCGCAGAGCGCTCCCGTGTCAATCTGATCACGAACGTGTCCCATGACCTTCGCACGCCCTTGACCTCCATCATCGGTTATATCGATCTGTTATCCAAGACCGATCTGAATGACGAGGCGAGGGATTACGTCAGCATTCTCATGCAGAAATCCAATCGGCTCAATCATCTGGTCTCCGACGTGTTCGCTCTGTCTAAGGCGAACAGCGGTGCGGAAGAGATCTCCGTGGAGTCCTTGGACCTGTTCCTCTTGGTTCGTCAACTGGTTGCGGACCTGTCCGACGCCGCCGACGCGGCAGGGAAGACCGTCCGTCTTTCGGGTGAGGGTACGGCGATAATCTCCTCCAACGGGAATAAGATCTATCGGATCCTGCAGAACATGCTGGACAACGCCTTGAAATATTCCTTGGCGGGGACCCGCATTTTTGTTACCATGAAGCGAACCGAGACCCACGCCTCGGTGACGGTGAAAAATACCTCCAGCTATGAAATGAATTTCTCCGCAGAGGAGATCTCCGAGCAGTTTGTTCGGGGAGATCCCGCCCGCACGGGCGAGGGAAGCGGCTTGGGGCTTGCCATTGCCAAAACCTTTGCCGAGCAGTTGAATGCGGAGTTCGTCATCTCCATCGATGGGGATCAGTTCTCGTCCACCGTTTCTTTCCCCTTGCAGGAAAATGACCAAAAAACCGAATCAAATCGGGAGGATTTATAAGATGAATTACACGATCAGCAATCAAAGACTTTCGGTTACCGTGTCCGATTTCGGGGCTCAGATGATGTCTCTGACCTTGGATGGGACCGAGCGCCTCTGGCAGGGCGATCCCGCTGTTTGGGACGAGCGCTCTCCCGTTCTGTTCCCCATTGTGGGGCGCCTGAAGGGCAGTGCTTATACTTACCGCGGCAAGGAATACGCCATCAACTGCCCCCACGGCTTTGCGCGGAAATCCCTCTTTTCTCTGACGGAGCAGACTGCGGATTCTCTCGCCTTCCGCTTGACCGCCAACGATGAGACCCGCAAGCAGTATCCCTTTGAATTCGTCCTTGACGTGATCTACCGCATCTGCGACAACCGCCTGTCGGTCACCTTTACCGTCACCAACTGCGGCGATGATGAGATGTATTATTCCGTGGGCGGACACCCCGGATTTTTGGTTCCCCCCCACGGCGACGGAGAATTCTCCGATTGGTATCTGCAGTTTAACGAGGAGGAGCCTCTCATGCAGGCAATGCTGGACGGCATGTTCATGTCCCGCCGCGTGGAGCCCTGCCGCTTTGCCCAAGGGAACAAGATCCCCTTGTATCACGAAATGTTTGACGACGATGCCTTCATTCTGACCGGTCTGAAAAACAGATCCTTCCGCCTCTGCAGCGATAAATCCGATCATTCTGTTTCCGTGGAATGCGACGATTTCCAATATTGTGCCTTCTGGCAGGCAACGGGAAGCGGCGCCGAGTATCTTTGCGTGGAGCCCTGGAACGGGCTTCCCAGCAACGCCGACGATCCCGAGGAGCTGACGATCAAGCGGGATATGCACCGTCTTGCGCCCAACGCCTCCGAATCCTGCGAAATGTCTTTTGTTTTGGATTGATGGTATCGTAACGACAAGAATAAGGATCAAAAAAACAAGGGGTGAACCAATGCGGTTCACCCCTTATGTGTTGCTTTGATTTACAGAGTTTTTGCGATTTCCTTCAGGTATTCGCGGAAATCCTCGCCGATCTCGGGATGCTTCAGCGCCGTTTCCACCTGCGCCTGCATTACGCCCAGCTTGTTGCCCATATCGTAACGGGTTCCTTCGAAATCCAGCGCCATCATCTTTCCGTCCTGAGACATCAACTTCATGGTGTCGGTCAACTGCAGCTCGCCGTTGGCGGCGTAGGGGGTTTTATCCAGATAATCGAATACGTCGGGGGTCAGAATGATCCGTCCGAGAACCGAGAAACAGGAGATGATCTCCTCCTTCTTGGGCTTTTCGATCATATCCGAAACGTCGTAGAGGCGATCCTCCACCTTTGTTACGTCCAGCGTGCAGTATTTCATGACCAGCTCCTCAGGAACCTCCTGAACGCCGACCACGCTCTTGCCGTATTTTTCGTATACGTCAACCAGCTGACCTACCACGGGATGTCGGTCGTTCATGATCACGTCGTCGCCGTACAGCACCGCAAAGGGCTCGTTTCCGACAAAATCCTTTGCCAGAAGCAGGGCGTGCCCCGTTCCCAGCATGACCTTCTGACGGGCGTAGACGATGTCTGCCAGCTCTGCAATGTCCCGAACCTGCTTCAGCGCCGCTTCCTTTGCGGCACCGCCCTGACGGAGACGATCCTCCAGCTCGGGTGCGTAGTCGAAATGGTCCTCGATCAAGGTCTTGCCGCGGGAGATGATGATCAGAATATCCTCGATCCCCGACGCCTTGATCTCTTCCACCAGATACTGCAATGCGGGTTTATCCACGATGGGGAACAATTCCTTGGGCACGGATTTGGTAGCGGGAAGCATACGGGTTCCCAGCCCCGCCGCAAGGATGACTGCCTTTTTGACTTTCATAATTCGGTTCCTCGTTTGTTGTTATTTTGATGGTGGCGCACCAGAAGCAGGAGAGGGAGCCCCAGCACGTAACAGCAAACAAGCTCGCTCAGTCCGATCTGCGCCGCCATGGTCAGGAAATATCCCAACGTCCAGGTGTTTGCGTAGATGGTCAGCAGAAGACCGATCAGAATGGCGTTTGCGATTACGGGGGGGAGGGGTGCCAGCCACCATAGGTTCTTTTTCCGACAAAGCTGCGTTCCCAGCGCACCCAACAGGGTTGCAAGCGTTCCGAGGATCAGATCCAACGGACCGACGGTGCTCAACAGGTTGGAGATCAGACATCCAACCGTCAGCCCCACCGTTGCAATGGGAAAGCAGAAGGGGAGAACGGTCATGCACTCCGAGATGCGGAATTGAATGGGACCGTATCCGAATTCGCCCAAAACCCACGTGAGAACCACGTAAAGGGCGGCAATCAGACCGCAAAATGCAATGTGCCTTGTGGAAAAACGTTTCATGATATCAAGTTCACTCCGTATTTTAATTTTCGTCAGGGAATTGCGACTGACGTTTATAAAATTATTTTATCACAGAATTGTCTAATAAGTACTACGAAAGTGTGACAATTCTTAGAAGTCCGCACCGGTTTTGTCGCAAAACCGCAATCTTGTTGCCGTATAGAAGATCTCCTCGTTGGGGGCAAAGGTCTTCTGCACCAGCAGGGGGGACAGATTTCTTCGGTTTCCGCAGGGGAGATGCAGGGCGATCTCCACGCCGCCCTCTGCGTCCTTCGCCGATGCGGACAGGATCTCGGTCTTCACGTTGACCGTCTCCATGCCCCGCTTGGTCTTCTTTTCGGCAAAAATCTCTTCCGCGGAAAAGAAGTCCTCCCAATCCTTTGCGGTTTTTCCTTCCACGAACAGGGTGTAATGTGCGCTTTCGATTTCGTTGAAATCGCTGTCGGATTCACAGACCTCGGTCACGGTGATCCCCTGAGGGAAGGTTGCGTTGAGACGGGATTTGATCTCGTCGTGCTCCATGGGTTCGGTCAGCTTGATCTCAAAGTATTCCCGTTCCCCCGAAATGCCCAGCGCCAAAGGGGCGGCGAAGACCAGATAGGGGTGGGGGTTGAAGCCCTCCGTGTATTTCACGGGGATCTGAGCGCGGCTCAGCGCACGGGTCATGCAGCGCATCAGGTCCAGATGGGACATGTAGATGGCTGTGGATTGCTTCTTAAAGGTTATCCGGATCACAAACGTCACCTCCGCAGATTTTTCTTACGCCGCACCCAAGGCATTTTTCCTTGCAGTTGGGCGAGGTCTTACTTTCCTGTGCCAGCTTTGCTTCCCGCACGAGGAAGGCTTTGGATACGCCGCAGTCGATTACGTCCCAGGGCAGTTCTTCGTCGTAATCATACCGACGTCCCGCATAATCCTCCGCGCGGATCCCGCATTCTTCCATGGCTTCGGTCCAGAGATCGTAGCGGAAATGCTCGTCCCATGCGTCCAGTTGACAGCCCTTCTTCCACGCGCAAAGCAGAAGCTTGCCCAGCTTGCGGTCGCCACGGGAGAAGATCCCCTCCATGACGCTGGTCTTTCCGTCGTGGTAATTGAGACGGATCTTTCGGGAGGTAATGGCGTCCTTCAGAAGGCGCTGGCGGCGATGGATCTCGTCCATGCTGATCTGAGGCTCCCATTGGAAGGGAGTGAAGGGCTTGGGAACGAAGGTGGAAAGACTGATGGTGACCGAAAGTCCCCGTCCGCCCTTCTTGGTACGGATCTGATAATAGAAATCCACGATCCGCTGTGCCAGATCCGCAATGCCCAGAATGTCCTCGTCGGTCTCGGTGGGAAGCCCGATCATAAAGTACAGCTTCACCGAGTCGCATCCGCCCTCAAAGGCAATGCGGCAGGAATTGAAAATGTGTTCTTCCGTAATATTTTTGTTGATGGCGTCCCGCAGTCTCTGCGTTCCCGCCTCGGGGGCAAAGGTCAGGCTTGCGCCCCGAACCGCCTGCAGCTTGTCCAGCAATTCCTTGGAGAAATTGTCAATGCGCAGGGAGGGGAGCGCCAGATTGATCTTGCGGGGAGTGCAGTAATCCAGAAGCAGGTCCGCAAATTCGGGCAGACGGTCGTAGTCACTGCTGGAAAGGGAGGTCAGAGAGACCTCGTCGTATCCCGTGGATTCACAGAGCTTTTTGATCTGCTCCATCATCTTTTCGGGGGATTTCTGACGGAAGGGACGGTAGATCATCCCCGCCTGACAGAAGCGGCATCCGCGGATACAGCCCCGCATGATCTCCATGGAAACGCGGTCGTGAATGACCTTTGCGTTGGGAACGATGAGCTTTTCGGGGTAGGGGGCGCTGTCCAGATCCTTGACGATGCGCCGCCGTACCTTCACGCTTTTATCGTGCAATGCGGGCACGTAGCAGGATTCCAGCCGATCCGCTCTCTGCAGGAATTCCTTTTTGTTTCCGTTGCATTCCTGCCAAAGGTCCACCAGCTGCAGAAGGGTCTCTTCCCCCTCACCGATATTGAAAAGGTCGATGAAGTCAGCCAGGGGCTCGGGGTTGACCGTGCAGGGTCCCCCTGCGATGACCACGGGCATATCGTCGCTTCTCTCTGCCGCAAGAACGGGCAAGCCTGCCAGATCCAGCATGCCCAGCACGTTGGTGTAGCTCAGCTCGTACTGCAGGGTGAACGCCACGAAGTCAAAGTCCCGAATGGGGTCGCGGCTTTCCAGCCCAAACAGGGGCACGTTCTTTTCCCGCATGAGGGCTTCCATGTCGGGGGCGGGCATGCAGACCCGTTCGCACCAGATATCGTCTCTCCGATTCAGAATGTCGTATAAGATCTTGATCCCCAGGTGGGACATGGCAACGTCGTACAGATCGGGAAAGCAGAAGGCAAAGCGTGTTTTGACGGTTGCCTTATCCTTTACTACGCTGTTCAATTCGCCGCCGCTGTACCAAGCGGGGTTTTTTACTCTCAGAAGGAGTCGTTCGGGGTTCATGGGATTTCTCCTTTGTTTGTAGTCCCCTCTATTATATAATATTTTTGTCAAAAATGCAAGACTTTTCAAAAAGTCTTCAAAATGTCGTCTCGGACTTGACAAATCGAAAGATTTGTAGTACAATAATAATATATACAAACATCACCCCCTCGGACCTTCCGTTCGACGATTCTTACCTTTGGAGGAATTCCATGAATATTTTGAAACGAATCTGCGCATCGGCGCTGACCCTTGTTCTGTGCCTGTCGCTCCTGTTATCCGTTGCCGCCCCCGTGGCGTTTGCTAATACGGATTCGATCACCGATACCGAAACGGGCTTTCCCATGTCTTCGGGAACCTCCACCGACGGAGGCGACGGAAGTGAGGACTCGGGGACCGATCCCGAGCCTCCTCTTCGGGTGCAGGCGGCGTATTCCTTTGATGATGCCGCCAATCTGATCGCTGAGGTCGGCGGGGTCTATCCGCTGTCTACCCGTCTGTTCGGAGAGTCCACCGTGACCTGCGTGGAAGGGCAAAAGGGGAGCGGCATGCAGGGATACATTTCTCTGAATGACGACGTGTTTCAAACGCTGGATCAGTTGACCGTTGCCTTCTGGGCAAAATATTC
>JAFPBP010000145.1 GCA_017424085.1 Clostridia bacterium | reverse complement strand
GTGGTAAGGAGGAACTCTGATGCGTAGAAGTATGCTGTTTTTACCGGGCAATACCCCCAACATGCTGATCAACGGCGGTTGCCTGGGCGCGGACTCCATCATCTTCGATCTGGAAGACGCGAAAGTATCTTTTGCGTGGGAACAATCCCTCAGTCTTGCCTTCGGCAATCCAGCTCCCTTTACACAAGGGAGCCTTGCGTTTGTGCGCCAACGTTCTGTTTTGCATCGTTCAAAAATATCTCTCGGATGGAAAAACAATAAATGAGTGCGGCACAATGGTGAGCCTCCACCTCTTGGAGGGGGAGGGGGACCGCGTAGCGGTGGAAGGGGTAAAACCTCTCCGCAAACTAACTGAAAAGTAAGTTTTGCGCAGGGACAATCCTTCAGTCGCCTTCGGCGCCGGGGCTTTACCAAGGCAGCCTTGCGTTTGTGCGCTAACGGTCTCTCTTCTGTGAAAACAGAGAAAAAGGGTTTGAATACGAACTTACGATCAACATCAAATAGCATGACAAAAAAACGACGGACGGAGATCTTTCTCCGTCCGTATTTCTGTATCGGTTTTCGTCTTACTTTGCGGCGGCTTGCAGGGAGATGATCAGATCCCCCACCGCGTCCTCGTCGGTTGCCCAGGAGGTGCAGATGCGGATGATCGTGTGGTCGGCGTCGGGCTTTCCCCAAAGATCGAAGGCGTATTTGCTCGACAGGAAATCCAGCGCCGAATCGGATACCTGCGTGAAGACCTGATTTGCGGCGGCGCCGTAAAGCAGGGGGTAGCCGTTTTTCTTCAAGGCGTCGCGGATCTTGTCCGCCAGACGGTTTGCGTTGGCGGCGGCTTCAAAATAAAGCCCGTCGGTGAACAGGGTCAAGAACTGAAGCCCCAAAAGGCGCCCCTTCGCCAGCATTCCGCCCCGTTGCTTGATCATGTAGCGGAAGTCTCCCTTCCATTGGGAGGAGAAGATCATCACCGCTTCCCCGAACAGGGCTCCGCACTTGGTCCCGCCCACGCAGAGAATATCGCACAGCTGCGCGAGGTCGGGCAGGGTCAGGTCGGAGCTCGCCGCCGTCAGCCCGTACGCCAGCCGCGCCCCGTCCACGTAGAGGGGCACGTGATAGGAGCGGCAGACCTTGGATAACGCCGTCAGCTCGGCTTTGGAATACAAGGTCCCGCTTTCGGTGGGATGGGAGATATAGACCATGGCGGGCTGCACGGTATGCTCGTAGTTGGCGTCGGCATAGTGGGCGTTGATCGCCTCCTCCACCTGCGCCGCCGTGATCTTTCCGTCAGACGAGGGCAGGGGCAGGATCTTATGCCCCGTGGATTCGATGGCGCCCGATTCGTGCACGTGAATGTGCCCCGTCTCGGCGCTGAGGACCCCTTGATGGGGGCGGAGCAGAGAGGCGATGACGGTGGTGTTGGCTTGGGTGCCGCCCACCAAAAAATGCACGTCCGCATCGGGGGCTTGCGCCGCCTGCCGCAGAAGCTCGCGGGCACGGTCGCAGTACGGATCCTTGCCGTACCCCGCAGTCTGCTCTAAATTGGTTTGTGCCAAGGCTTTCAGGATCCGAGGATGGCACCCCTCGGAATAGTCACAGGAAAAACGGTACATGAAATGATCCTTTCTCGCGGTGTGTTACGCGAAAAACCCGCCGAAAACAGGTAAGGAAAAGAGCCACCACAGCAAGGGGGCTACGGCAAGGGCGGGCAAATAGTTTGCAACTTTGATTTTCGTGGCGCCCAACAGATTCAGCCCCAGGGCGAGGATCATCAGAGATCCCACGCAGACCATGGCGTTGACCGCGCCCTCGGTCATGATGGGGTGGATCACCTGCGCCAGAAGCACGATGGATCCCTGGAAGACCAGAACGAACGCCGCCGCCAGCAGAACACCGATCCCCAGCGAGACCGCCATCATCATGGACGACACCAGATCCAGCAGGGATTTGGCGTAGAGCAGGGTATTATCCCCCGAGAGCCCCGCATTCAGCGAGCCTACCACCGTCATGGCGCCCACGCAGAAGAGAAGAGAGGCGGTCACGAAGCCCCGCGCCACGGTGCCCGTGTGAGAGCGGGCGAAATGCTGCTCCACCCAAACTCCCAGCCGCTCGATGCCGCTGTGCAGGTTCAGCAAAAAGCCGATCACCGCGCCCAGCACCATGGAGATGATGATCAGAAGAACGTTGGAGCCGTTGAGCACCCCGTCGATGCCGATGTACAGGGTGCAGAGGGCAAGCGCCATCATGACCCCGTCGGTGATCTTCTTGGGAATGGCTTTCTTGAAGAGCAGACCGAGGCTGCTCCCCAGAATGACCGCCAGCGTATTGACCAGAACTCCCCACATAGATTTAACCTCTCATAAAAATCGTAACGAACAAAAACAGAAGCCCTACGAGAATCGGCTGATGGAGCAGATAGATGCCCAGCGAATGCTGCCCCACCCAACAGAGAATGCAGGATTTGTCCCGCAGGAACGGGATCTTGGAGCGGCGGTCGGCATACAGGGTCTTTCCGAGGAAGTATCCCACCAGAATGACCCCCGCGCAGGGCAGAATGGGGAACCAGTCCGCGCCGTAATGCGCCGTCCCTAAGGCGAATTTCCATAAATATTCCCAGCGCAGGATGTGATATTCGGGGGCGGCGTACCAGGGAATGCAGAAGCCCGCAACGATGATCAAGCCCCCTGCGAACAATGCGGCGTAGGTGCCGAATTTCCCCATGAGGGAGGCGATCCAACAGAGAAACGCGCCCACCGCCATGACCGAAAGCACCCCGAAAAGAATGGTAATGCCCAGATCGAAGAAGAGATCCCCCAGCACGGTAACCGCCGTCAGCCCCAGCGCCGCCGCAGTCAACTGCCCGCACCGCTTCAGGGGATGACGGGTCAGCGCCGAGCCGATCCCCGCCAAGAGCAAAAAGAGGGTTGCGAAAATGTAATGGAGCACCGTGCGCCAATCGGCGAAGGAGACCAGAAGCCCGAAGCGCCCGATCTGATCCATGAGGGGATGATCCACATTGGGGAACCAATAGGGCAGGGCGTAGAGATCGAAGGCAAGGTGATCCAGCACCATCAGGATCAGCGCCAGCCCCCGCAGAAAATCCAATTCAAAGATGCGTCCCTTGGGGTTTTTCATTTGGGAAACTCCAATCCCAGATGGCGGCACGCCGCCTCGGTAACGCACCGACCCCGCTGGGTGCGGATGAGAAAGCCGATCTGCATGAGATAGGGCTCGTACACGTCCTCGATGGTCACCGCTTCCTCGCCGATCATGGCGGCAAGGGTCTCCAATCCCACGGGACCTCCGCGGAACTGCTCCACCACCGCCGTGAGCATGCGGCGATCCTGAGCGTCCAAGCCCAGCTTATCGATGTCCAGGCGGTGCAACGCCTCGTCGGCGATCTCGTCGGTGATGACCCCGTTGCCCAGGACCTGTGCAAAGTCCCGCACCCGCTTGAGCAGGCGGTTGGCAATGCGGGGGGTGCCGCGGGAGCGGGAGGCGATCTCGTGAGCGCCCGCGTCGGTGATCTCGATGTTCAGAATGGAGGCGGAGCGGCGGATGATCTGCTCCAGCTCCTCTACCTTGTACAGCTCCAGCCGCAACAGAACCCCGAAGCGGTCACGGAAGGGCGCCGCCAGCTGACCCGAGCGGGTGGTGGCGCCGATGAGGGTGAATTTGGGCAGGTCGAAGCGAATGGAGCGGGCGGAGGGACCCTTCCCCAGAATTACGTCGAATTCATAATCCTCCATGGCAGGGTAGAGAATTTCTTCCACCGTGCGGGACAGGCGGTGGATTTCGTCGATGAAGAGAATATCCCCCTCCTGCAGGTTGGTCAGAAGGGCAACGATGTCCCCTGCCTTTTCCAATGCGGGGCCGCTGGTGATGCGGATGGAGACCCCCATCTCGGCGGCTACGATGTTGGCAAGGGTGGTTTTGCCCAGCCCCGGAGGGCCGTAAAACAAAATGTGGTCCAGCGCCTCTCCCCGTTGCTTTGCGGCTTCGATGAAGATGCGAAGGTTTTCCTTGGCGGAGACCTGCCCTACGTAATCGTCCAATCGGGCGGGGCGCAGGCTTTCCGCATCGTCTCCCGCCTCGATGGTGCGGGTGGACAGCAAGCGATCGTCAAATTCCATGCCGGATCCTCCTTACAAGCTCGAAAGCATCCGCAACGCCTGACGGACCAGATCGTTGGTGTTGTCTGCGGTGCATTTTTCCAGAGCTTTGGTGGCGTCGTTTTTGGAATAGCCCAGCGCCATCAGCACGCCTGCCGCTTCCTCCATGGCTTCCTTGTCGGCGGCGGCTTGGGCGGCTGCCTGCGGCGAGACCTTCAGATCCAGCTTGGAGATCTTGTCCTTCAGCTCCAGACAGATGCGCTGCGCCAGCTTGGGGCCCACCCCGTTGGCACGGGAGATCTGTCTGTGATCCTCGGCAAGCACGGCGGCGGCAAAGGTGTCGGGCTGCAGCTCGGACAAAATGGCAAGGGCTCCCTTGGGGCCCACGCCGCTGATGGAAATGAGAAGCAGGAAGAACTGCTTTTCCTTCTCGTCGGCAAAGCCGTAGAGGGTCAGGGCGTCTTCCTTGACGTGCAGATAGGTATACAGGGTCACGCGGGGCTTTCCGCTGATCTCCCGATAGGTGTTGGCGGTGATGTTGCACAAATAGCCCACGCCGCCGCAATCCACGACCGCCGATTGCAGGTCGCATTGCGCCAATTCTCCGCTCAGATAGGCGTACATGGCAGTTCCTCCCTTGTGTGTTTGTTATTGGGGCTTCGCCCGCAGGCTTGCCATCCCCAGCGAGTGGGCACAGCAGACCGCCAGCGCAAGTCCGTCCGCCGCGTCGTCGGGGCGGGGCATTTCCTTGAGATTCAAAAGCATTTTGGTCATCTGCATGACCTGCTTCTTCTCCGCATTTCCGTATCCCACTACCGCCATCTTCACCTGGGGCGGCTTGAATTCATAGCAGGGGATCCCAGCCTTCTGGCAGGCTAACATGATCACGCCCCGCGCGTGGGCAACGGCGATGCCCGTGGTGATGTTCTTGGAGAAGAATAATTCTTCGATGGAAGCGTAATCGGGCTTCAGCTCGGCGATGAGCTTGGTCAGCTCGTCGTAGATCATTTCCAGCCGCCGCTCCAGAGGGATTTTGGGCGGAGTGATCAGGGCGCCGTATTGGGGCTTGGAGAAGCGGTATCCGTCGTAATGGACGAATCCCCACCCTACCGTGGCAACGCCCGGGTCGAGTCCGAGGACGGTCATGGCGCAACGCTCCCTTCAAAAAAAGATGTATACACTATATTATAACATATTTTTCGTCCTTTTTCAAGGGAAAAATCGAACGAATCCCAACGATTTTTTGAATTTATGCGGCGGCGCGTTGAGCGATGGAGCGGGGGTACGGGGGTTTTCGTTCTTTCTTTTCGGGTGAAAAGAAAGAACCAAAGAAAAGCCAAGGTCGGCGGAATCCTTCCGCCGAGGGTGGATATTTTCTCTTTGTGCACGAGCTTTCTATTTTGCATCGTTCAAAACATGCGCGTTTGACGGCTTGCAGTAAGTTTTGCACAGGAATTTACCCCTTCCACCAAACGCTTTGCGATTGGTCCCCCTCCCCCTCCAAGAGGTGGAGGCTGACCTCTGTGCGCCAACGGTCGTTCTTGCGTCGTTCAAAAGATTGCGCTTTCGACGGTGGAAAGTATCTTTTGCGCAGAGACAATCC
>JAFPBP010000144.1 GCA_017424085.1 Clostridia bacterium | reverse complement strand
GGTGAATTCGCCGATTCCGCAGCAGGTGAGGATCAGGGGGATGATCACCGCCAGAGCGCAGAATCCGACGAAGATCCATTTGTCCTTCAGCACCTTTTCGGTGGTGCAGATGAACAGGATCAGAGCCAGATAGGGCAGGGCGAAGGAGAAGGGGTTATCGTTCATGTATTCAGGGTAATCGGCGAGGAAATTGATGATGAACAGGGTGGTCTGATACGCCACCGAGCCCAGCAGGGGCAGGACCATCCAGCGCACGTCCAGCTCTGCCAGAAACAAAATGCCGATGAACAACAGCACGGGCAGGGCAAGGTTTCCGACCGATACGAACAATTCGCTTCCGCTCATTTCGGCGAACTTGATCTCGTTCATGCCCGTGGTCCAGGCGCCGTTGTAATAGATGATGTGGAAGTACCACAGAATTGCCATGAGAATGGTGCAGACCGAGGGGACGACGGGGGTTCCGCGAACCACGTAATTGGGTTGTTTCATAGAAAGCTCCTTTCGGGGATCACTGCGGGCGACCGCAGCATTTTTTGTATTTCTTCCCGCTTCCGCAGGGGCAAGGCTCGTTGGGACCCACCTTTTTGCCCTTGACCACGGTGACGCCCTTGCCCTGCTCGGTGCGCTTGGCGGGGTCGTTGACCGTTACGTTGGACAGGTGAAGCTTGCGTGCCACGGCTTTTTTCGCCTGCTCGGCGCGGACGAATTCCTCCAGCTGAAGCACGTTTACCGCCCAGGTGCGGAAGAGGCGGATGCAGTCGAAGACCGCACGCTCGCGGATGGCGTAGACCGTTTCACGGAAGATCTCGTCGCTTTCCAGCTGATATTCCACCAGCGGGTTGCGGCTTCCGTATGCCTGAAGCCCGATGCCCTGGCGAAGATCCTCCATGGTGTCGATATGCTCCATCCAGAAGGAATCGATGGCGCCCAGAAGCACGAAGCGCTCCAGCTCACGGGTGTGAACGGGGGAAAGCTTCTCCTCGACGAAGGCGGCGCTGTCGTTTGCCAGCTTGGTCAGACGCTCCTTCACGTCCTCGACGGACTCTGTGCCCTCCAGAAAATCTGCGGGGTTGCCCTGCTCGTCGCGGACGGGGAAGAAGAGGTTGCCCTCCAGATATTCCCGCAAGCCCTTCAGATTCCAATCGTCCCGCTCTCCGGTGCAATGGAGATCCACCTGACGGTCGATGACCGAGCGGCGCATGTTTTGGATCTTCTCGGAGAGGTCCATGCCCTCCATGATCTGATCCCGTTCCTTATAGATCTGCTTGCGCTGGCTGTTGACCACGTCGTCGTATTCCAGCACCCGCTTTCTGCCGTTGAAGTTGGCGCCCTCCTTGCGGTGCTGGGCGTTTTCCACGGTTTTGGTAAAGAGCCCCGAGGTGATGGGCTCATCGTCGGGCAGGCTGTCCAGAAGGCGGTTATCCGCCAGCTTTTCGCCGCCGAAGAGACGGATGAGGGAATCGTCGAAGGAGATGTAGAAGACGGTCTCACCCACGTCCCCCTGACGCCCTGCACGGCCTCTCAGCTGATTATCGATGCGGCGGGATTCGTGGCGCTCGGTGCCCACGATGAAGAGTCCGCCTGCCGCCTTGACCTCTTCTGCCTCGGCTTCCACCTGCTTGCGGTATTCCCCGTACAGCTCCTTGTAGCGGGCGCGGGCAGCCAGAATTTCCCGATCGTCGGTTTCGGCAAAGGAGGTGGACTGCACGATCATCTCGTGGGGGAATTCTTCCTTTTCCATCTGCTTTTTCGCCATGTATTCCGCGTTACCGCCCAGAATGATGTCGGTTCCGCGGCCCGCCATGTTGGTGGCGATGGTAACGGCGCCCTTGCGTCCCGCCTGGGCGATGATCTCGGCTTCCCGCTCGTGGTTCTTGGCGTTCAGCACGTGATGGGGGATCTTATGGGCGGTGAGGATGCGGCTCAGCGCCTCGGATTTGTCGATGGTCACCGTACCGATCAGCACGGGCTGCCCCTTGGCGTGGCATTCCTGAACCTGACGAAGCACGTGCCCGAACTTGGTCAGCTCGTTCTTGAACAGACGGTCGTCGTGGTCCTTGCGGCGGGAGGGCTTGTTGGTGGGGATCTCCACCACGTCCAGATTATAGATCTCCAAAAATTCGTCTTCCTCGGTCATGGCGGTACCGGTCATGCCCGCAAGACGGTGATAGAGGCGGAACAGATTCTGGAAGGTGATGGACGCCAGGGTCTTGGATTCGCTTTCCACCTTCACGTTTTCTTTGGCTTCAATGGCTTGATGCAGACCGTTGGAGTAGCGTCTTCCGAACATGAGTCGTCCCGTGAATTCGTCCACGATGATGATCTCGCCCTCCTTGACCACGTAGTCCACGTCCCGCTCCATGATGCCGTAGGCGCGCAGGGATTGGTTTACGTAGTGCTGGATCTCCACGTTCTCCGTATCGGAATAGTTCTCGATGCCGAAATAATTCTGCACCTTTTCCACTCCGCGGGGGGTCAGAGACACGGTCTTGTTCTTCTCCTCCACCACGTAATCGCAGTCGTCGTGGACTTCTTCGGTCTTGGCGTCGATTTCTTTATATTTCTTACAGACCAGCATTTTCACCAGCGTGTCGGCGCGGCGGTACATTTCGTCCGATTCGTCCACCTGCCCCGAAATGATCAGCGGCGTGCGGGCTTCGTCGATGAGGATAGAGTCCACCTCGTCCACGATGGCGTAATGCAGATCCCTCTGGACCTTGGGCGGCAGATAGGGGGTGGGGTCCCCCTCCTTGATGCGGTAGCGGATCATGTTGTCCCGCAGGTAGTCGAAGCCGATCTCGTTGTTGGTGGCGTAGGTAATGTCGGCGGCGTACGCCTTGCGACGGTCGGCGGGCTCCATTTCATGGGTGATCAGACCCACGGTCAGCCCCAAAAAGGTATGGATCTTGCCCATCCATTCGCTGTCGCGGCGGGCGAGGTAATCGTTGACCGTTACCACGTGAACGCCCTTTCCCTCCAGAGCGGCAAGGTAGGAGGGCAGAGTTGCCACCAGGGTTTTTCCTTCCCCCGTTCTCATTTCGGAAATACGCCCCTGATACAGGACGATGCCCCCCTGCAGCTGACAGCGGAAGTGCCGCATGCCAAGAACGCGGTCGGCGGCTTCCCGCACGGTGGCGAACGCCTCGGGCAAAAGATCGTCCAAGGTCTCCCCCTGCGCCAGACGGGCACGGAATTCGGCGGTCTTGCCCCGCAGCTGCTCGTCGGTCAGGGTGCGGTAGGATTCCTCCAGCGCCTCGATGGCGTCCACGAGGGGATTGATTTTCTTCAGTTCCTTCTGGCTGTAGGTGCCAAATAAGTTAAACAGACCCATAAATATCACTCCAAAGATGCTTCCCGCAATGGGAAGCGGGAAAAAAACAATTGTAATTTACTATATTATAGCACATATTGAAAAAATATTCCATAGTTTTTTGATTTTAACAAACAAATGTCACATTTATATAGTATCATATAAGATGAGTAATTGCATTTTATGACGATCGAAGGGGAAAATTATGGTTGCAAAGGTCTGCGCCGTGGGCTTGAACGGCATCGACGGGTATGCCGTAGAGACCGAAGCGGATTTCCGCGCGGCAGAACGAACGGTCATTACCATCGTGGGCTTGCCCGATACGGCAATGAAGGAGGCGCGGGAGCGCATCCGTCTTGCCATCGTCAACGGGGGGTATCTGCTCCCCGAGGCGGAGTATACTCTGAATCTGGCGCCCGCCGACGTACGCAAGGAGGGATCCTGGTACGATCTTTCCATGGTTCTGGCGCTCCTTGCCGCCACGGGTCAGATCCCGCCCCTGCCCAAGACCTCCGCCTTTCTGGGGGAGGTTGCGCTGTCGGGGGAGCTGAGACCCTGCACGGGGGTCCTCCCTGCCGCGCTTGCCGCCAAGGAATTGGGCTTTACCGATCTCTTCGTCCCCGCCCCCAACGCACGGGAGGCGGCGTCGGCAGGAGGCATTCGGGTCTTTGGGATCAAGACCGTGCGGGAGCTGTGCAACGCCCTTTCGGGCATCGGTCCCGCACCCAAGGCGGAGCCCTCCCTTTCCATGGAGCAGATCTTGGGAGAGGTCGCCTACGACGTGGACTTCGACGAGGTCTACGGTCAGTTCACCGCCAAGCGGGCTCTGGAGTTAGCGGCGGCAGGGGGACATAACATTCTCCTCATCGGCCCTCCGGGAGCAGGAAAAAGCATGCTTGCCAAGCGCCTGCCCACCATTTTGCCCGCTCTCTCTGAGGCGGAGATGCTGGAAACGGCAAAGATC
>JAFPBP010000143.1 GCA_017424085.1 Clostridia bacterium | reverse complement strand
GTGGGACGCGGGCTCTATCTATAACAGAAGAAAGGATACCACTTATGGGAATTTTTGACCGATTTGCCCCCCATGACGATGAAGAAGAATACGAAGAGGACGTTTCCGTTCCCGAAAAACGGGAAAATTCCGCCTCTGCCGTGTCGGGAAAGGCGAAGAAGCAGTTTGTTCTTTTTCGCCCCAACGACCCCTCCAACGACCAGCTTTTGACCATCGCCGAGCATTTGCTGAACCATGAAACCGTGATCCTCAATCTTGAGCTGATCGCTAAGGATGCCCGTCATTTTATCGATTTTCTCAGCGGCGTTTCCTTTGCCATGCAGGGGGAGACCCAGAAAATTGCGGCACATACCTTTTTGATTACCCCCGGCGGAATTGAAATTTCGGGAGACATTGCCGGAAGCCTTGATCCCGAGCTTAAATTTTGAAATCCATTATCTTTGATATAAAGGAGAAATGAATCATGATTACACCCAAGGACATTGAAACCAAGGAATTTACCAGCACCAAAGGCGGCGGATATAAGGGCGACGAGGTCGACCAGTTCCTCGACGAGATCCTCGTTGATTATTCCCGTCTTCTCGAAGAAAGAAACGCGCTGAAGAATAAAGTCAATCTTCTGACCGAAAAGCTGAATACCCTTGCCGCAGCAGCCGCTGCAGCTCCCGCACCCGCTCCCGAACCGGCTCCCGCTCCGAAGCCCGTCGAAGCTCCCGTGATCATTACTCAGGTCGCTTCCGAGGATATGGAGAATGCCCGCAAAAAGGCGCAGCGTCTGGTCGCCGATGCGGAGGATTATGCCAAGAAGCTGATCGAAACCGCTCAGTATGAGGCAAACCGTCAGAATGCGATCACTCAGAAGCTGACCGCTGAAATCGATGCCTTCAAGAGCTCTCTTTTGGATACTTATTCCGCTCACATCAAGATGATCGAGGGGATCTCCAATCTTGAGCTTGAAAACATTAAGATCGGTTCCGAAACGCTCGACATCCTCAATCAGTCCTTTGCCGATGCTGCTCCCGCTCCTGTAGAGGAGGCCGCAGCCCCTGCTCCTGTTGCTCCCGCTCCCGAGGCTCAGCCCGAGGTTCCTGTACAGGAAGAGGCTTACGATGAGGATCTTCTTGAAAAGTCTGCCAAGCGCAACAATGTGAAGCGTACCTCCAAGAGCTTGGAAGATCTCTTTGATGAGGATGAACTGAAAAAGAAGAAGAAGGAAACCAAGAAGAAAAAGAAGTTGTTCTTCCGCGACGATGACGACGAGGATGATGACGATTTCTTCGATGATGAAGACTAATCGCACATGAAACGCAATCTGCTTGCAGAGTGGATCGGATATTTGATGATCGTTGGATCTGTGGTAGGCTTGGATCAGTTTGTGAAATTCCTTGCCTACCGAGATCTGCGTCCCATCGGAAGTGTGGATCTGATTCCCGGTGTGTTTCGCTTTTCGTACTGCGAAAATACGGGAGCGGCGTTCAGTATGCTTTCGGGTCAGATCTGGGTGTTTATCCTTCTGACCTTGGTTCTCTGTTCTCTGATCGTCTTTTTGATTGCAAAGGGCTTGGTGCGCTCCGCCTGGGCACGCGTATTTCTTATGTGTGTTGTGGGAGGCGGCATCGGAAATCTGATCGATCGCATTTTTCGAGGTTTCGTTGTTGATCTGTTTGATTTTTATCTGATTGACTTTGCTGTTTTTAACGTTGCGGACATCTTTGTCTGCTGTGGATGCGTCTTGTTTATCCTTCTCTTTTTATTGACCAAAGGAGACATCCTCGATTCATGACCGAGCACGTTTTTACCGTTTCCGAATCTTCGGATTCGATGCGGATCGACAAATATCTATCCATCGTGCTGAACGATTCTGCCGAGCAGGTTTTTTCCCGCTCGGCTGTTTCGGTTTTATTGGAGGACGGCGCCGTCCTTCTGAACGGAAAGTCCGTTGGCAAGAGTGCAAAAATTCGCGGGGGAGACGTGATCGTCGTTCAGATCCCCGATCCTCGTCCTCTGGAGGTTGAGGCTCAGGAGATTCCCTTGGATATCGTTTATGAGGACGAGCATCTTCTGGTGGTTAACAAGCCCCGCGGGATGGTGGTTCATCCTGCGGCGGGGAATCCCGACGGAACATTGGTAAACGCCCTGCTTGCCCATTGTAAGGATTCTCTGTCCGGAATTAACGGGGTTCTGCGCCCTGGGATCGTCCATCGGATCGATAAGGATACTTCGGGTTTGCTTATTGTTGCAAAAACGAATGACGCACATTTGGGGTTGGCGGAGCAAATCAAGGAGCATTCCTTTCTGCGGGAATATGAAGCCGTAACCTTGGGGCATTTTAAGCAGTCGGAGGGCACGGTGGATGCGCCCATCGGCCGAGATCCAAAGGATCGTAAAAAAATGGCAGTCACTCCGCTCAATTCCAAGCGTGCCGTGACTCATTATCGGGTTTTGGAGGAATACGTCGGCTATTCCCACGTACGTTTTCGATTGGAAACGGGACGGACTCACCAGATTCGCGTGCACATGGCGACCATGAATCACGCCATCGTTGGGGATCCCGTCTACGCTCCCCGTCATGCGGAGACGCTTGGATTGAACGGGCAATGTCTTCACGCAAAGACCATCGGTTTTATCCATCCTATTACCAAGGAATATCTGGAATTTGACTCGCCCCTGCCTCCGTATTTTACGGCGGTTCTGGAGCGATTGCGTAAATTATAATTTGGGAGCTTGACTATGAATCAGAAGACCATGAAGAAAATTTTTCGGGATACCGCATTTGTTCGCACCGGAGGAAGTGCGGAAGAATTGCGCGCTGCCGAGTATCTTCGCTCTGCCTGCGCTTCGTTTGGCGGTGAAGCACAGCTGGAGGCGTTTGAGGTTGATATGGCAACCGTCGAGCACGCCGTTTTGCTTGCCGACGGAAAAGAAATCCCTTGTAAGGGCTATTTCGTGGCGGGAAGCGGTGAGGTGGAAGCACCCCTCTATTATCTGACCGAAAGCGATAAGCATTCCTTGTCGCAATGCCGCGGTAAGATCGTGTTGCTGGACGGTTATCTCGGCTTTGCCCGCTACCGTGATCTGGTTGATAACGGTGCCGTTGGCTTCATTACTTACGACGGAAACGTTATCTGGAATCATCGTGATATCGATCAGCGGGAGCTTCGGTCTTACATTGCAAACGGCGATAAGATGCCGGGTGTGAACATTAACGTCAACGATGCCGTTGCAATGGTCCGCGATGGAGTAAAAACTGTACGCATCGAGCTTCGGCAAAATGAATACAAAGGCAATTCCCATAACGTGATTCTGGATCTGCCCGGAACCGACGACGAGTATATCGTACTTTCCGCTCATTACGATTCCACGTCTCTGTCGCAGGGTGCCTACGATAACATGTCCGGTTGCGTCGGTTTGTTGGAAATCGCAGAATATTTCTCGTCCCATCCGCACAAGCGCGGGCTTCGGTTCGTGTGGTGCGGAAGCGAAGAGCGGGG
>JAFPBP010000014.1 GCA_017424085.1 Clostridia bacterium | reverse complement strand
AAATATCTCCCTCCTCGGCGGAAGCATTCCGCCGACCTTGACTTTTCTTTGGTTCTTTCTTTTCTTCTGAAAAGAAAGAACATAAAACCCCGTAACCCCCGTAACCCTCGTAACCCCGTTCCCCGTCCTCCTGAAAATTTCCCGTAAAAACAGAGTCGGCGTTGTGCTTTGCACAACGCCATCTCGAAAACTCTCGCAATGAGGGTGGGGGATAATTACTTGGAAGCCGTGCTCTTCTTGCGGAACAGGAATGCGCACAGAGCAGCGGCAGCGGCAACGACAACGCCCGCGATCACCGCAATGGGAAGAATTACATTGGAGGTTTTGGGGTCCGTATTGGTGGAAGCGGAGGGTTCGTCGGTGACGGTATTGGTATTGGTGTTGGCAGAGGTATCGGTGGAGGTGTCGGTGGAGGTGTTCTCTTCCTCGTCACCGTTCAGGATCTGCAGCTCGGCGATCAGCATGTTGTGGTCGCTCAGCTCTCTGCGGTCACATTTTACCTTCAGGATCTTGATGTTGGAGCTGACGACGATGTTGTCGATGGCTTGGTTCTTCCAGGAGGATTCGGTGCCGAAGTGGGTCCAGGTGTTGAAGGTGCCGAAGGCTCCGCCGTTGGCGACAGAGTAGCCTGCCTCTTTGAAGACTTTGAATTCAGAGGTGGTGTAGGCGTTGAAGTCGCCGAACATGATGAAGTATTCCTTATCCTTCAGCAGGTTGAGGATGTCCTCATACTGAGCCTTACGGCTGATGTTGAAGTCGGGCTCGATTCCCAGATGGACGTTGACCAGGAAGATTTCCTTGCCGTTGATCTCGACGTAACCCGTGGTGTAATAACGGGTGGAGTTGGTGTGGTAGTGCTTTTCGTATTGGGTGATGGGGAATTTGGAGGCAAAGTTCTCCATATCTGCCACGTACTGATAAGCGTACTTGTATCCGAACAGATATTCTTCGACGGGGATCTTATTGCTGCGGTCGAAATGCTTCAGCCATTCCTGTCCTCCGATGATGTCCGGATCGTGGCGGTCAAACATGAACTTCCATTTGGCAAGGGTTTCTTCGACCTTGTTATCGGGAACGTACTTGGTGCCGCCGTCATACCAGAGACCGTAGTTCATGGTAGCAACCGTGATAAAATCGGATTCCTTGGTGCAGGTAATATCAAATTTTTCTTCCCACATAGCGTCTGTGATCTCTCCTCCTGCGATGGGATAAGCGGTGATTCTCAGTTCAGAGGGAACCTTTCCGTTTTTCGCGTTGATGCGGATCTCCGCGGTTTTTGTGAGGGTTGTGGTTTCGAAATCGGTAAGCTCGCCCTTTTCATCGTAATAATAGATGCGAAGACCGAAGTCGTTGTTGTTGAACTCGAAGGTGTAGACGTCGTTCTTATGGCAGGGGAGAACGGCATAGCGCATGCCCTTGTCCTCGTGCAGAGCGTTGTCGTGGTAGGAGCCGACTTTCCATTTCAGTTCGTCGAACTCGTTATATTCCTTGATGATCTCGGGAAGTTTTCCGTCCGACCTGAAGCAGTTCACGTCGAATTTCGCCCACATATCGTCGGAGATAACTCCGTCGGGAGAGGGGCAGACGGTGATTCTCAGGGTGGTGGGAACTCTGCCGTTGATGGCTTTGACATGGTATTCCATTCCATCCGTCACCTGAACGTAGTTACCATCGATGGAGCCCTTTTCGTCGGCGGGATAGAGATAAGGATTCCAGTTTTTGCTGTTGAATTTGAAGGAAAATACGTCACCCTCCTTGCAGGAGATGGTGGTGTATCTGCGGGTCTCGGCAAGGCCCGTGTTGGGGGTTTCGGTGTGGTAGAAGGCACCCTTGTTCCAGGTTGCGGCAGCGAACAGGTCTACTTCCGCGGCTTCTTCCTTTGCGGAAAATGCGGGGACGATGCCCAGGCAAAGAACCGCAATCAGGGTCAAGGCTAAAATTCGTTTCATAAGAGATCTCACCTTTTTGTTTTTTTTGGCGAAGGACAAAAACCGATCGGCGTGACACCGATCGGTTTTCGCTTCTTTTTTTGAGGAGCAAACCTCAAAGTGTAAACACTCGCAATGGGGGAATGTACTTATTTGGTTGCTGCGCCCTTCTTACGGAACAGGAATACGCAAAGAACAGCAGCGGCAACAACCACAACGCCAACGGTCACCACGATGGGGAGAACGCTCTTGGAGTTATCGTTGTCGTCGGGACCTTCCGTACCGGTAGCGGGAACGGAGGTGTCGTTGGTTACGGTGTCGGTCACGGTATCGGTGGTGGAGGCATCCGTGGAGGTGTCGGTGTTATCCTCGGTCTCGGAGGGAACCTCGTCCAGAAGCAGAAGCTCGGCAACCAGCATGTTATGGTCGCTCAGGTCTCTGCGGTCGCAGACTACGCTGAGGATCTCAATGTTGGGGCTGACGATGATGTTGTCGATCGCCTTGTTGCCCCAAGAAGAGGGCTTATCGAAGTTGGTCCAGGTGTCGAACACGCCGAACTTACCGCAGTTGGCAAGAACGTAGCCTGCCTGAGTGAAGGTGCGGAACTCCATGCCGGTGTAGGCATTGAAGTCACCGAAGACGATGACGTATTCTTCCTCCTTCATAACCTTCAGCAGATCGTCGTATTCAGCCTTACGGTTGGCGTAGAAGTCGGTTTCGATGGAGAGGTGAGCGTTGATCAGGCAAACGCGCTTTCCGTTGATCTCGGTGTACGCCTTGGTGTACATGCGGGAGGTGTTCTTGGTGTGGGGAATGACCTGGAAGTCGGTTACGGGGAGCTTGGAGACCAGGTTCTTACCAAATCCGGCGGAGGTGGAGAACTGGTACTTATATTTGTAGGCAAACAGAGCGTCTTCTGCGGCGACCTTGTTGCTGCGGTCAAAGAACTGCAGCCATTCCTGTCCGCAGAGGATGTCAACGTCGTGCGTGTCCAGCATATCCTTCCACTTGGCGAGGACCTCTTCCACCTTGTTATCGGGCACGTACTTGGTGCCGCCGTCGTTCCACAGACCGTAGTTCATGGTAGCGACCTTGATGTGGTTGGTTTCACGGGTGCAGGAGATCTGGAATTTTTCTTTCCACATGTCCTCCGAAATGTTTCCGCCTGCGATGGGATAAACGGAGATGCGCAGCTCGGAGGGAACCTTTCCGTTCTTCTCGGTGATGCGGACCTCGGTGGTCTCGGTTACGGTAGTATAGCCGAAGTCGGTGATTTCGCCGTTCTTATCGTAATAGTAGACCCAAAGACCGAAGTCCTTGTTGCCGAAGTCAAAGGTGAAGGTATCGTTCTTTTCGCAGGGGAAGATGGCGTAACGGCGGTCCTGTCCACCGTGGACGGCGTTGCCGTAGTAGGAGCCCAGCTGCCAGTCAGCCGTGCGGAACAGGTTGTAGTCAGTAACTCCGGCGCTGACGTTGGTCTTCGCCAGACGGCAGTCCACGTCGAACTTCGCCCACATATCGTCGGAGATCACGCCGTCGGGGGTGGGGCAGACGGTGATTCTCAGGGTGGTGGGAACTCTGCCGTTGATGGCTTTGACCTGGTATTCCATTCCATCCGTAATCTGAACGTAGATACCATCGATGGAGCCGTTTTCATCGGCGGGATAGAGGTAGGGATTCCAGTTTTTACTGTTGAACTTGAAGGAATATACGTCGCCCTCCTTGCAGGGGATGGTGGTGTATCTGCGGGTCTCTGCAAGAGCGGTGTTGGGGGTTTCGGTGTGATAGAAAGCACCCTTATTCCAAGTTGCGCTGGCAAAAAGGTTCAGCTCGACTACGGTGCGGTAGCACTGCACGTCGAACTTCGCCCACATATCATCGGTGATCTTTCCGTCAGGGTTGGGGCAGGCGGTGATGCGCAGAACGGAGGGCATTCTGCCGTTGATGGCGGTGACCGAGTATTCCAAGCCGTCCTTCAGCTCGACCCAGTCGCCGTTGATGGAGCCGTCGGCGTCAGCGGGATAGAGGTAAAGTCTCCAGTTGGTGGAGGGGAACTTGAAGGTGTAGGTTTCGCCTTCCTTACAGGGGATGGTGGTATATCTGCGGGTTTCTGCGTGACCCGTGTTGGGCTCGGGCTTATCGTAGAAGGATCCCTTTTCCCAGGTTGCTTCTGCGAACAGGTCGGTTGCGGGTGCGGCGGTCTCGTTTGCCACGATGGGGAACGCGGGGATCAATCCCATGCAAAGAACCGCAAGCAGGGTTAATGCCAAAAGTTTTTTCATAAGGCTTACTCCTTTTTTTGAATATTGGGGCTCTTATACCCCATAGTAATATCATACATGAGTCACGAAAATAAAGCAAGAGAGAATATTGCCTATCCTTAGGACAATATTGATTAAAACGGACAAATATGCCACAAAAGGGTCGGCGTTCTTCGGATTATTCTATAAAACGCGGTTTTTGCCGCTCTTCCATCGGGAAATGAAAAAGAGGCGGCGCTCGCAGAAGCACCGCCTTGCTTGAACTGAAAAAAACGGAGACACCGTTTCGGCGTCTCCGTTTTGAATTTTTACCTGAAACGCATGCCCCGAGAATTCGGAGCGGTTCGGCGGGAATTAGCCGCGAACGGTGCGCTTGCGAAGAACAACAACGCCGGTAACGACAGCCAGAGCAGCGAAGGCAGTCAGAGCCAGAGCCACGGTGGAAGCGTCAGAGGTTGCGGGGGGTTCTTCTTCGATAACACGGTCAGACAGGATTACCAGGTCGCGAGCAGCCCAAGCATCGTCAGCGATAACGGCATCGGGCTGGAGGTGAGTGGTAATTCTCAGAGCGGTGGGCATCTTACCGTTGATAGCTTCAACAGTGTAGGTGCCGCCGTTCTCCAGACCGTAGTACTTGCCTTCGATGGAGCCGTTCTCGTCAGCGGGGTAGATCCAAACCTTCCAACCGTTGGAGGGAGCAACAACCTTGATGGTTTCGCCTTCGGTGCAGGGAAGAACAACGTACTTACGGGTGGTGGCAAGACCGGTGTTGGGTTCAGCGGTGTTGTAGAAAGCGCCGCCAGCCCACTCAAGATCCAGAGCGTTGAAGGACTTCTTGAAGATCTTCAGGTCGCGAGCAGCCCAAGCATCGTCAGCGATAACGGCATCGGGCTGGAGGTGAGTGGTAATTCTCAGCGCGGTGGGCATCTTACCGTTGATAGCTTCAACGGTGTAGGTGTCGCCGTTCGCCAGACCGTAGTACTTGCCTTCGATGGAGCCGTTGGCATCAGCGGGGTAGATCCAAACCTTCCAACCGTTGGAGGGAGAAACAACAGAGATTACGTCGCCTTCAGCGCAGGGAATGACGTCGTACTTGCGGGTGGTGGCAAGAGCGGTGTTGGGTTCAGCGGTGTGGTAGAAAGCGCCGCCCTTCCAATCCAGGGTCAGCTCAGCGCCTCTGTAGGGCTCTTTAACAACAGCAGCGGTCTTGGTGATCTTCACGTCGAAGGTCTTCCAGATGTCCTCGGTGATGTCAACCTTATCCTTGGTGAAAACGGTCAGTCTCAGCTTGGTGGGCATTTTGCCGTCTTCAGCCTTAACGGTGTAGGTGAGCTTCTGGCCGAGCTTCAGTTCGTAGTAAACACTAGCGCTGATAGCGCCGTTGTCGTCAGCGGGATACATCCAGCCGCTCCAGTTACCGGAGGAAGCGTCGAATTCAAATACGTCGCCTTCCTTGCAGGGGATAACGGTGTAGTAACGCTTGGGGTGAGCAACGGGTTCAGCCTCATCATAGAACTGACCGGGCTTCCACTCAGCAGTTACGGTCTCTGCTTCTGCGGCAAATGCGGGGAAAGCCACAAACAGACCGAGAACCAGAGAAAGGATCAGAACGAGAGTGAGAGTCTTTTTCATGGTGATGTCTCCTTTTTTTATTGAGCGTGATGCTCTTTGTACTATAATGATACAGGAAACGCCTTTTGAATTCAAGAGACAAGATTGACTTGCTTTCGGACGATATTGCTCTGATGTGCGGGAGAGGGCGCCGGAATCGAAAAAAAACCGACCTTTGGGGGTTGATTTTCCTATTAGAATATGGTATAATAGAGAAAACAAGCCGTTGCTTTGGCGAAACGGCAGCCCAATTTCGGATTATATTGATGATAGGAGCAGGATTTATGCAGCTTTACGAGACCCATAAGATGCCTCGACCGGAGATCCCCTTTATTTTTTGCGATACCTTCCGGTGCTCTCGCACGCATTTGTGCTGTATCTGCAACTGGCATGAAAATATTGAGATCCTGATGATTTTGGGCGGAAAGGGCTTCGTCCGCGTGAACGAGGATCGCTATCCCGTGGAAGAGGGGGATATTGCCGTGGTCAATTCGGGGCAGATGCACGATATCTTTTCCCGAGATTCCATGCATTACGCCTGCCTGATCATCGACCGATCCTTCTTTTTGCAGAATTATCTGGACAGCAATAAGCTGACCTTCGCTCCCGTCATCAAGGACCCCGAGCTGTTTCAGATGCTTCGGAATTTCGAAGAAAATTATAAGAACGAGGATTCCCCCTATCAGGTTCAGATGCTGCGCCGAGATGCCATGGACATCATCGTGAAGCTTTGTCAGGATCATTGCGGGGGAGAGGTCTTTCAAAAGAGCGAGACCCGCATTCACTCTACCATTAAGAAAGTAATCTATCGGATCTGCTCCGAAAGCCAAAATGAGCTCTCTCTGGACACCATTGCCAAGGATGAGGGCTGGAACAAGAGCTATCTTGCGCGGGAATTCCGCCGCTACACGGGGCAGACCATGATCGAATTCCTCAACACCATCCGCTGTGAAAACGCCCGCAAGATGCTTTTGGAGACCGACCTGAGCGTGGGCGAGGTGGGGCGCCGTTGCGGCTTTAACGATCAGACCTATTTCACCCGCGTTTTCCGCAAGCACCTGGGCAAGACTCCCGGCGGCTACCGCAAGGAAGAACGCGCCCGCCGCGGACTGTAAGAGAAGGTAAGGTGACGGCGGTCAATCCCACGCAAAACTAACTTTCCACCGTCGAAAGCGCAATCGTTTGAATTCTGCAAAAAGAAAGTTGATGCACAGACGGGAGGCTCCCATTAGTAAGGGGAGCTGGCACGGCGGTACGCCGTGACTGAGGGGATTGACCCGCGTTAAGTTACTAGTTAGTAAGTTTACGGCAGAGTTTTACCCCTTCCACCATGCGCCGTCGGCGCACGGTCCCCCTCCCCCTCCAAGAGGTGGAGGCTTACCCTTGTGCCGCACTCATTTTTTGCTTTACCATCCGAGAGGGAACTCCTGAGCGGCGTAAGAGTATGTTTGCGATCCGTATTTACCCCTTCCACCAACCGCTTCGCGCTTGGTCCCCCTCCCCCTCCAAGAGGTGGAGGCTTGCGTTTGTGCGTCGCTCGCTTTT
>JAFPBP010000013.1 GCA_017424085.1 Clostridia bacterium | reverse complement strand
GTATCCGACAAAGGGCATCATTGATTGGACTGAATTCGTGAACGCTCTTGAAGAAATCGGTTATGACGGAGTTCTTTCCTTGGAAACCACACCATCGGAGAAGTTCGAGGACGACATCTTTGAAAAGGAATGCATGGACCTGTATAAAATGTTTAAGGAACTCCTTCTTGCTAATCAAAAAAATGATATCTGAATTCGTGCTATGTGCAAAAAGGTTCGAAACCACAACGGTTTCGGACCTTTTTGCATACAAATTTTCACAGTTAAGTTTTATAGATATCCTCAGCCAAAACGGAGTCCGGGTAGGCTTTTAAGAACTGACGTATTGACAAACCGAGAAAAACTTGGTATAATTGATTGATGAGTATCCATCGGCGGAAGAACAAACGAAAACAACACTTTTTATTTCAGGAGCAAGAACAATGAATGCAGATGCAATTATTTTTGATAAAGACGGAACTCTGATCGATTTTGACGCCTTCTGGGTCACGGTCTCGATCAAGGCGCTGGAGGACGTGCTGAAAACGCTGAACCGAACCGACATTCCGATCTGCGAGATCCTTGAGGCCTTTGGCGTGCAGGACGGCGTTACGGAGATCAACGGCGTTTTGTGCAAGGGAACCTACGAGCAGATGGGAGAAATCGTCCACGGAATTTTAAGCAAATACGGGTGCGATATTTCCCGCAGCGAAACGATATCCCTTGTAATCGATGCCTATAACAAAAATGCCGAGGCAGGCGAGGTCAAGCCAATCTGCCCCGATCTGCCCGAGGTGCTGACCGAATTGAAGAAGAGCAAGAAGCTTGCCGTCGTGACGACCGATAACGAGCAGATCACCCTGAAGTGTCTTAAAAAGCTGGGGATCGATGAATTGTTCGACAAAATATATACCGATGACGGAAAAACTCCCACGAAGCCGAATCCCTTCTGCGCCATCGATTTCGAAGCCCTGAGCGGAGTGAAGCGGGAACGCATGATCATGGTCGGAGATACGATGACCGACGTAAAATTTGCAAGGAATGCGGGCATTGCGGTGGTCTGCGTTGCGAAAACCGAGAAAAACAGAGCGATCCTGTCCCCCGTTGCGGACGCCGTGATCTCCGATCTGTCAACGCTTCCGAGCATGCTGAAATAAGGAGTTATTATGCTTACGGGAATTTTGGCGGGCATCACCTGGGCGCTTGAAACGGTGCTTTTGGGCATCGCCCTTGGGATGTCGCCCCTGGTATCAACCGAGCAGGCGATCCTGCTGGCGCCCTTCCTCGGGACCTTTCTTCACGATGCGACCTCGGCGATCTTTATGCTGATATACAACGCCTGTCGGAAAAACCTGAAAAACGTGTTTTCGGTTTTGAAAAGCAAAAGCCTTCCGTGGCTGGTTCTGGCGTCTGCCATCGGCGGCCCCATCGGCATGACGGGGTACGTTCTGGCGGTGAATAACTTGGGCGCCTCCATCGGTGCGGTTGCCAGCGCCGTTTATCCCGCCATCGGAACGGTTTTATCCTGCGTTTTCCTCAAGGAAAAGGTAAAATGGTATCAATGGGTCTTTTTGGGGTTCACCCTGCTGGGGGTTTACGGACTGAGTTATTCTCCCGCAATCAGCGTGGAAAACTTCTGGCTCGGCTTGTTGGGAGCGTTTCTGTGTGCATTCGGTTGGGGAATTGAGGCGGTGATTCTGGCAAAATGCCTCAAGGATCCTCGCATCAAAAACGAATACGCCCTGACCGTGCGTCAGACCGTATCGGCGCTGATCTACGGAGCTTTCATTCTTCCCGCACTGAACGGCTGGGGCTTTGCCGTTGATCTGCTTCGGGGAGACACGGCATTGCTCTTCCCCACGATCGCCGCCGCCGCTCTGTGCGCAACGATATCTTACCTCTTTTATTACAAAGCGATCGCCTCCATCGGCGCCGCAAAAGCCATGGCATTGAACATTACGTACACCGCGTGGGCAATCGTTTTTACGGTTATCCTGCTCGGAGATCTCAGCGTTTTAAGCCCGTTGACGATCTTCTGCGCGGCAGTCGTCGTGCTCTGCGGGCTTTTTGCCGCAACCGATATAAAAATGCTTTTTTCCAAACGTAAAAAAGGATGAATACCGTACGAATCACAAATATTACACCTCCTGCCATTCCCGGAGCGCAGGGGTCACGACATTTTTTGGTGCATGTGATATAATAAGCCTGAAGGAGGTGCGATACCATGCTTGGTACGGTTTTTGATATTCAACGGTTTTCCGTCCACGACGGACCGGGGATCCGAACCACCGTTTTCATGAAGGGGTGTCCTCTTCGGTGTCAATGGTGTCATAATCCCGAGGGCTTGACCCGTACCCCTCAGCTTCAGTTCTTCGCAGAAAGCTGCGTGGGTTGCGGTGCCTGCGGAAGCCGAAGCAATCTTGCGGATGCGGAACGGTGCCGATCGGGGGCTCTGAAGGTCTGCGGACGGCAGATGAGCGCAGACGAGGTTGTGACCGAGGTTCTGCGGGATCGCATCTTCTATGCGGAAAACGGAGGGGTCACGATTTCGGGCGGCGAATGCCTGCTGCAGGCGGATTTCGTGGTCGAGGTCCTTTCCGAGATCAAGAAACTTGGGCTCTCCACCGCCATCGACACCTCGGGATACGTCCCTGCCTGCGAGATCGAAAAGACCCTGCCCGTGTGCGATCTGTACCTTTACGACGTAAAATGCATGGACCCGCAGATCCATAAAGCGTATACGGGCGTGGATAATCGGCTGATCCTGAGCAATCTCAGGCTTCTTTCCGAAGCGGGCAAGGAGATCTGGGTTCGGGTTCCCGTGATTCCCGACTTCAACGATCGGGCAAATGAAATGGAAGCCATCGCAGACCTGGTCGCTTCCCTGCCCACGGTCAGACAGGTGACTCTGATGCCCTACCACACCCTCGGCGCAGGCAAATATGAAACGCTGGGGATGACCTACCCCTTCGACCGAAGCAAAAAAGTCAATTCGGATTCTCTCGCCGCCTTTGAACGAATCTTTACGGGCAAGGGAATCGTTGTAACATAAAAAGAGGTTTTCCATGACGAGAACGGAATTTTTGAAGGAGCAAACGCTGAGCGGCGCAAACAAGTGCCGCCGAGCCCCCATGCCCGATCTGTCAACGGCAGACGAGCCCCTCTCCCTGACCGAGCGCAAGGCGCTGGCGTTGAAAAAGGTCTTTGAAGCCATGCCCGTTTACATTGGAGAGCGGGAGTTGATCGTGGGAACAAGGACCCTCTTTGCCCCCAACGTGGGCAACGAGGACGGGCACGACGTTTTTCAATACGGATTGTATTCCCGCGTTCCTTACGTAAACCAAGAGGATATCGAACGCTTCGGTTGCGATCAGAGCTATCGCTACAGAACCCATTTTACCCCCGATTTCAGCATCATTCTCGACCGAGGCATCGACGGGATCATCAGCGATGCCGAAAAAAGAAAAGCCGATCCCTCGCTGAATTCGGTCAACGCGGAATTTCTGTCGGGCGTGATCCTTGCCTACCAAGGGCTGAAGCATCTGATCCTGCGGTATGCGGAGGAGGCGTTGCGCCTTGCGGACGGCGCCTGCGGAGACGGGAAGGGCGAGCTTCTTGAAATCGCCCGCATCTGCAAGAAGATCAGCGCAAAGCCGCCCGAGACCTTTCACGAGGCGATTCAGCTTTTGTGGTTCACCCATCTTGGAACCATCGTGGAAAGCTTTGAATTCATCAACTACGGCAGGCTGGATGTGATTTTGGGCAAATTCCTCAAAGATACGCCCCGCTCGGAGGCACGGCAGCTGATCGAATGTCTTCTTCTGAAAATGTACGATCAGGTGGATCTGGTAACCACCTATCTGGGAAACTACGCAGCGCAGCTGGTGGTCACGCTGGGCGGGATTTTACCCGACGGGGAGAACGCCGTAAACGAGGTGACCATGCTCTTTCTGGAAGCCATCGGCACCACGCGGCTTCCCGAGCCCGAATTCAATCTTCGGATCAGCAGTAAAAATCCGCCCGAATTCTTGGACAAAGCCGCCGAGCTGACGGTGAGCGGATGCAACTTCATTTCATATTACAACGACGATCTGTTCGTCAAAAGCCTTCACGGGGCAGGAATCCCCCTTGAATATGCAAGAGATTACGGATTTGATCTTTGTCAGGACGTGAACATTCCCGGCAAGGGCGATTTTTGGTGTCTGCCGTCCCAATCCCTTGCCCCGATGCTGATGGACCTGTTGAAGGAGCGGAGGGATTACGGGACCTTCCAAGCCCTTCTGGACGGGTTCAAGGAGCGGATTGCGAAGTCGATCGAAAGAGGCGTGGAGAAGCATAATGCGGCGGAAGCGCACCTTTCCCTTTATGCGAGCGGGCGGTTGGAGGAATACTTCGACGGGATCAAGAATCACGGAAAGCCCGTGGACCGAAGCGGAAACTCCCCCATGGCGCCCCTGCCCCTGCTGAGCGCCCTCTACCACGGAAGCATCGACGCGGCGCTGGACGTGGCGTTCGAGCCCTTCCCCGTAAAGGAACGGGGCATCTATTTCGGAACGGCAACCGAAACGGTCAATTCTCTTGCCGCCATCAAGAAAACCGTTTACGATGAAGGTCTGTTCACCTTGGACGAGATCTACGCCGCCTGCGAATCCAACTACGAGGGAGAGGAAAGGCAGCGCATCAAGAGCATTTTGTGGAACTGCCCGAAATGGGGCAACGACGATGATTACGTAGACTCTATTGCCAAGGAGCTTTTGGAGTTCTGTCTGACCGAATGCAAGAAATATAAGACCTATTTCGGCGGGCAGATTCTGGGCGGCATTCACCAGCCCCATCCTGTGACCACAGGCGCACGGCTGATGGCGACCCCCGAGGGACGTGCGGCGGGTGCCCCCGTGGCGGTCACCCTGACTCCCGAAAGCGGAACCATGAAAAACGGTCCCACAGCGGCGCTGTGCTCGGGCGCCAAGATCGACCCAACACTGATCCAATGGAACTATTGCGTCATGGTCAACTATTTTTCCTCGGTCTTTCAAGGAAACGGCGGAAAAGAGACCTTCAAGGCGCTTCTGAACGGCTATTTCAAGGCGGGTGGCATGCAGCATCAGCCCAACGT
>JAFPBP010000012.1 GCA_017424085.1 Clostridia bacterium | reverse complement strand
GTGGTCAGACGGGTTTTGTCCATTTCATGGCACAGATCGTTGAGAATGCGATGATTTTCCAGCAGATCGTCGTCGGCGCCGCCGATGGAGATCTCATTGGAAAGCCCCCAGACCACGATGGAGGGGTGGTTGTAGTTCTGGGTGATCAGCTCCTTCATCTGGGAGACGGTGTTTTCCCGACCCTTGGGCATGTGCTTGGAGATGTAGGGAATTTCCGCCCAGATCACAAGACCTCTTTCGTCGCACAGATCGTAGAAATATTGATCGTGCTGATAGTGCGCCAGACGGATGGTGGTGGCGCCCACCTCGCAGATCAGATCAATATCCTCCTCGTGATGCTCGGGCAGCAGGGCATTGCCGATGCCCCAGCGGTCCTGATGGCGGGAAACGCCGCGCAGGGGATATTCCTCGCCGTTGAGGATGAAGCCGTTTTCGGGGTCGATCTTGAAGGTTCTGCAGCCGAAGCGGGTGCAGACGTTATCCAGAACCGTATCGCCGTCTGTCAATTCCGCTTCACAGCAATACAGATAAGGATCCTTGCGCCCGTTCCAAAGATGAACGTCGGGGAGATCAAAGGTGACCTTGGTATCGGTGGTCTCTTGGGTGGCGATGGGGTTTTCGTCCTTGTCGTAGACGGTGTAAACGATCTTCTGCCCGAATTTCTGATTGGTCAGATAGACCTCAACCTCCACCGAGGCGTCCTTGCCGTTGACGGTGGGGGTGACCTTGATGCCGGGGCCGCCGTAGTAGTCCAGATCGAAGTGGGATTCGCTGACGCAGATCAGATTGACGTTGCGGTACAAGCCGCCGTAGAAGGTGAAGTCCGCAACCTGAGGATACACGGTCTCGTTGGCGGAGTTGTCAACCTTGATCACGAACAGATTCTCCCGCTCCAGAGCGTCGGTCACGTCTACGCGCCAGGTGGAATAGCCGCCGTCGTGATGGGCAAGGTGCTTGCCGTTTACGTACACGTCTGCGGAGGAGTTGGCGCCCTGCAGCTCCAGATAGTAGCGGTCTGTCTGAGGCAGGTCCATTTTATCCACAGTCTTGGCGTAGTACGCGGGTCCGCGATAATAGTCGTTGCCGCCGTCCTGTCCGTCGATGGCGTTCCAGCTGTGAGGCAGGTTGACGAAATTCCATTTGGGATCAATGGCGGTGGGAAGAGCGTCTGCCTGCTTGGAGAACGCCCATTTTGCGTTGAAATTGACGATGGTTCTCATGAAAAAATACAACCTCCTGTGGTTGCGTAGCCTTCGGGAGGCTACGGTTTGGTGAGGGTTATCTGCAAAGATTACCCCGTCACGGGAGACAGGGTGATCCGCGTTGCTTTGATCAGTTTGCGGCTTCGCCTTCGGCGGGAGCCTCTGCGGCGTGACGGGCAGACAGCTCCTCGGTCATGACGCCCACGGTCTTCTTATCCAGATTGTAGATGACCGCAAGTCCGATGAACTGCAGAACTGCGCTGAACATATAAAGTCCCGCAACCAGCCAGCACATATTCTTGGCGGTGGCTGCAGACTGACCGATGGTGCCCAGCTCGGACACGTAGCCGAGGGCGCCCATGATCAGAAGCACAACGGAGGGACCAACGCCCTGCGCCAGCTTGCGGAAGAAGGAGTGGAGGGAATACACGGTGCCCTCCTCGCGGGTTCCGAACTTCCATTCGTTGTAGTCGATGGCGTCGCCCATCATAGCCCAGGATACGCAGGTGTAAACGCCCATACCGATGCCGAAGACCACAAGCCCGATCAGATAAACGATCATAGCCATGCTCTTGTCCACCAGGGGGAAGATCAGCATGATCAGACCGCCGATCATGGAGACGATGGTACCGAAGACCGAGGCTTCCTTTTTACCGTACTTGGTAACGATCTTGGTGATGAAGGGCATGAAGATAAACATGGGAAGGAATCCGACCATCTGAACCACGCCCGAAAGCTCAGCCATGCCGAAGTAGGTGGCGAACATGATGGCGTTTGCGGTGGTGGCAGACTGCATGCCCAGGAACATACCCATGGCGGCAAGGGTCGCACCCACGGCGGGACGGTTCTTCATGAAGTTCTTGAAGGCAACCAGAACGTTGAATTTCGCGCCGCCCTCGTTGGTTTTGACGGTGTTTTCGTCCACGCGGACGGTGATCTTTTTGATCATGAACATAAAGGCGATGAAGCCGAGCACGCCCATGAGAAGCGCCGCCCAGAAAACGCGGTCGCCCAGCAGGATCTGTGCCTTTTCGCCGGTCAGGGGGCTGCGCATGACCTCGCCGATCTCGTAGGGATCGCCGGTGAGGGGATTGTTATGGTAGGTTCCCTCCATGTTGGGGATCTTGCCCGATCCGTCGTACAGGACCTTCTGCCAGATGATCATGGGAAGAACGATGCCGGGGATCATGCCGCCGACCATGGAGCCGATCGAGCGCCAGGTGGACAGCTGTGCGCGCTCTGCCACGTTTTCGGTGACCAGGGAGAGCATGGAGCCGTAGGGAACGTTTGCTACGGTGTAGCAGGCATCCCAGATCAGATAGCCGAGGACGAACAGAATGGCTTTCACCACGACGGGTGCGTTGGGGAAGGGCAGGAATACGGCAGCACCTGCGACCAGAAGTCCGCATGCGCCGATGAAGATGTAGGTCTTGAACTTGCCCATTTTGTACTTTCTTCTGTCATTGTCGATCAGCGAGCCGATCATGGGGTCGTTGACTGCGTCCCAGATCTGGACCAGCAGCAGCAACAGAGACAGAAGTCCGGTCTCCATCGCCATGTAGACGAGCCAGAAGGTTTGAACCGTGCCCTTCAGGGCAAAGCTCATGTTGCATCCGAAGTCTCCTGCGGCGTAGGCGATCTTGTCGCGCATGCCGAACTTGGGAAACCCTTTTGCGTCGGTTTGCGTTTGCTTTTTCATGGTGCATTTCCTCATTTCGTACTGTATTTTAATTTTTTGAGTTACGAGGTTGGATCTGTGCCGAAAAATGCATTTGCTGTCTTTAGTGTAAAGTATTTTGCCAAATATCGTGAGTATTATTTTTAACAAAATTTGTATTTTCTTTACCTTGCCGTAAAATTCCCTATTGTAATTACCGAAGATCTGTGATATAATATCATTATAAGCCATCGCTCCGTCCTATCCCCGCGCAGAATCATCCTGCGAGAGGAGAAAACGTCATGGCACTTTACGAACGGGAATTGCAATTCTTGTGCGACACCTTTCGCCGCAACCACGTGTCTGCCATGATTTTATCCTGTCACGATCCTATTTTATCTCTCCTTCCCGCCGGATGGAATTCCGTGTTTGGGGGGGTGATCGATCCCGACCTGACCGTTTCCCGTTTCTTGGGAACGCTTCTGCCGCAAACCCTGTACCGCGCCTCGGACAATTTGGGGTTGTCTTATTTGTATTTGCTTCTGCCGTCGATGGAGGACGAGGTCTTGTTTTTGGGTCCTTATCGCTCGGCGACCCTCTTCAAGCGGCAAACGGGAATGACTCCGCGGGAGTATCGGGAGTCGATGCGGTAACGTGACGAAAAACGCAATGCTTTTTGCCTAAAATAAGAATGGCATTGCATTGCGGTGTGTGTTATAATAAGTAAAATCAATCTGAACAGGAGAACCGCTATGAAACGCTTTATGGATCGGGATTTTCTTCTTTCCACGCAAACGGCAAAGGACCTGTATCACGGGGTGGCGGCAAGCATGCCCATCATCGACTACCATTGCCACGTGAGCCCCAAGGAGATCTGGGAGGACAAGCGCTTCTCGGATATGACCGAGATCTGGCTGTCGGGGGATCACTACAAATGGCGTCTGATGCGCTCCAACGGAGTGGACGAGCGTTATATCACGGGAGACGCTTCTCCCTACGAAAAGTTTTATAAATTCGCCGAGACCCTTCCCAAGGCCATCGGCAATCCCATGTACCATTGGTGCCATCTGGAGCTGAAGACCTATTTCGGCTACGAGGGCGTGCTGAACGCGGAGACCGCCAAGGAGGTCTGGGATCTGTGCAAGGCGAAGCTCCAAGAGCCTGATATGAGCGTGCGGGGAATCATCCGCAAGAGCAACGTGGTCTTCGTCGGCACCACCGACGATCCCATCGATTCCTTGGAATACCATAAGCTTCTGGCGAACGATCCCACCTTCGATACGGTGGTTGCCCCCTCCTTCCGCCCCGATAAGGCGCTGAACATCGATAAGGCGGGCTGGTTGGATTATATCGCCGCGCTGGAGCAGGTCTGCGGAAGCAAGATCGCAACCATGGACGATCTGAAATCCGCGCTTGCGGCTCGCATGGATCATTTCGCCGCCTGCGGCTGTAAGGTCAGCGACCACGGTTTGGATCGCATGGTCTATCGGGAGGCAGATCCCGCTCAGTTGAATGAGATCCTTCGCAAGGGCTTGGCAGGGGAGCGGGTCAGCGACGAGGACGCCGAGGCGTTCAAGACCGACCTTCTGATCTTCTGCGCCAAGAAATACGTGGAGCTGAATTGGGCGATGCAGCTGCATTATAATTGCCTTCGCAACCCCAATTCCGCCATGTTCTCCCGCATCGGGCCCGACACGGGCTTCGATTGCATCGGACCCAACAACGGAAGCCGTGCTCTGGCAAGCCTGCTGGATCGGCTTTACAAGGAAAACGGATTGCCCCGCACCGTGCTTTACAGTCTGGACGGCTCGGATAACGCCTTCATCGATACCCTCATCGGCGCCTTCCAGGGCACCGAGATCGCAGGAAAGATCCAGCACGGAAGTGCTTGGTGGTTCAACGATAACAAGCAGGGCATGCGCGATCAGATGATCAGCCTTGCCAATCTGAGCATTCTGGGCAATTTCGTGGGCATGCTCACCGATTCCCGCAGCTTTTTGAGCTATACCCGCCACGAATATTTCCGCCGCATTCTGTGCGATCTGGTGGGTGAATGGGTGGAAAACGGGGAATATCCCAAGGACGCCGCCGCCCTGTCGGCGCTGATCGCCGGAATTTCCTACGAAAATGCGAAACGCTATTTTGGATTATAACTTCGGAGGTTTGATGCCATGAAGATGAAGCTTTCCTTCCGTTGGTACGGAAAAGACGACCCCATTTCCCTGGAGTATATTTCCCAGATCCCCGGCATGCGTTCCATCGTGTCCGCCGTTTACGACGTGAAGCCCGGTGAGGTATGGCCCGAGGAAAGTCTGCAAAAAATGAAAGAGGATTGCGACGCTCACAATCTCGTTTTCGACGTGGTGGAATCCATCCCCGTGCACGAGGACATCAAGCTGGGCAGAGGCGACGTGGATCATCTTTTGGAGGTCTACTGCGAAAACATCCGCCGTTGCGCCAAGTACGGTGTCAAGTGCGTAACCTATAACTTCATGCCCGTCTTCGACTGGACCCGCACCCAGCTGGATAAAAAAGCCCCCGACGGCTCCACCAGCCTTGTGATGTATTGGGATCAGATGCGGGGCTTGGATCCTCTGAAGGACGATATCCATCTTCCCGGCTGGGATTCCAGCTATACGCAGGACGAGGTCCGCGAGCTGATCAACGCTTACGGGCAGATCGGGGAAGAGGGGCTTTGGAGAAATCTGGAGAAATTCCTCAAGACCGTCATTCCCGTGGCGGAGGAATGCGGCGTTCGCATGGCGATCCATCCCGACGATCCTCCCTATCCCATTTTCGGACTTCCCCGCATCATTACCGATGAGAAAAATCTGGATCGGTTCCTGTCCATTGTGGACAGCCCCGCCAACAGCCTTTGCCTTTGCACGGGCAGTCTGGGCTGTGCCGCAAGCAATGACGTGGTTGCCATGGTTCGCAAGTACGCCGCCATGGATCGCATTGCGTTCATGCACATCCGCAACGTGAAGATCATGGAGGACGGCTCCTTCGAGGAGCGGGCGCATCTGTCCTCCTGCGGATCGCTGGACGTCTATCAGATCGTCCGTGCCCTTGCCGATTGCGGATTCGACGGCTACGTCCGTCCCGATCACGGGCGCATGATCTGGGGCGAGACCGGAAAGCCCGGCTACGGCTTGTTTGACCGTGCCTTGGGCGCCGCCTATATCAACGGTCTGTTTGAAGCGTGTGAAAAAACAACTGACTGATAAAATCAATAAAGGAGAACGGCTATGAATAAAAATGTGTTGAACACCGATCTGAGCGGCAAGGTTGCCGTAGTGACCGGTGCGGGCGGCGTTCTTTGCAGCTATTTTGCCAAGGTTCTGGCGAGAGCGGGTGCGAAGGTTGCCCTTCTTGACATCAACGAGGCGGCGGCGCAGGGCTTTGCCGACGAGATCGTCGCCGAGGGCGGCGTTGCCAAGGCATATGGGTGTAACGTTCTGAGCAAGGAGATCTGTCTTGAGGTTGCGGCGAAGGTCCGCAACGATCTGGGACCCTGCGATATTCTGGTCAACGGAGCGGGCGGAAATAACCCTCGCGCCACCACCGATAAGGAATATTACGAGCCCGGTGACATCGACGCCGATACCAAGAGCTTCTTCGATCTGGATTCGGAGGGCGTGGGCTTCGTGTTTAATCTGAACTTCCTCGGGACTCTGATCCCCACCCAGGCGTTTGCGGCGCAGATGCTGGGTCGGAAGGGTTGCTCCATTCTGAACATCTCTTCCATGAACGCCTATACCCCCCTCACCAAGATTCCCGCTTATTCGGGCGCCAAGGCGGCGATCTCCAACTTTACCCAATGGCTGGCGGTTCACTTCTCTCGGGAGGGCATCCGTGTCAACGCCATTGCCCCCGGGTTCTTCTCCACCAAGCAGAACGCAAAGCTTCTCTGGAACGACGACGGAACCCCCACCGCCCGCACGGGCAAGATCCTTGCCGCCACCCCCATGGGTCGGTTCGGCAACACCGAGGAATTGGAAGGCGGTCTGCTGTTCCTGCTCAACGAGGAAGCGGCGGGCTTTATTACGGGCGTTGTTTTGCCCATTGACGGCGGATTCTCCGCATATTCGGGAGTGTGACTTATGGAAAAATTTATCCCTGTGGTTGTAATCAAAGAATTGGGCGAGACCGATAAGATCCTCACCGCCCTGAAGAACAACGGCATCAACTGTGCGGAGATCACCTTCCGCACCGCCTGTGCCGCCGAAGCCATCGCCTATGCGGCGAAGAATTATCCCGATATGGAGATCGGGGCGGGCACCGTGATCAACGCCGATCAGTGCCGTGCCGCGCTGGCGGCGGGCGCCACCTTCATCGTGTCTCCCGGTCTTTCCGTGTCCGTGGCGCAGGTCTGTAAGGAAAACAACGTCCCCTATTACCCCGGTTGCGTGACCCCCACCGAGATCATGCAGGCGCTGGATCTGGGCATCACCACCGTGAAATTCTTCCCCGCCAACGTGTACGGCGGTCTGAAGGCGCTCAAGGCTCTTTCCGCACCCTTCCCCCAGGTGAAGTTCATTCCCACGGGCGGCGTGGATCGCGGCAACATCGACGAATTCCTTGCCTTTGACAAGATTGCAGCCATCGGCGGAAGCTTCTTCGTCAAGGAATCTCTGGATAAAATGGAGGCACAACAATGAAACGCATCGTAACCTTCGGCGAAATTATGCTTCGCCTTGCTCCCAACGGCTATTACCGCTTCTTCCAGAACGATCAGATGCAAGCCACCTTCGGCGGAGGAGAGGCAAACGTTGCCGTTTCCCTTGCCAATTACGGCATGGACAGCGTCTACGTGACCAAGCTTCCCAAGCACGCCATCGGTCAGGCGGCGGTGGATTCCCTGCGCTATTTCGGCGTGGACACCTCCAAGATCGTTCGCGGCGGCGACCGTGTTGGTATTTACTAT
>JAFPBP010000142.1 GCA_017424085.1 Clostridia bacterium | reverse complement strand
CTTGGCGATGCGGTAGGGGCGCAGGACCCGATCCAGATCAGGATCGGAAAATTCCCGCAGATCCGAATCGAAATTCAGCTCCACACCAAACCTGCGCCTTTCCAGCTTTTGAAACAGAGCGCGAAAAACTCCGTCGGGGATCATGTCCAAAACCTGCAGATACGCCCGCCGATCGGGCATGGCAATCAAGCAGGTAGTGGGGTGAGCAAAGCCCACCTTCCCGTCGGGAAGATCGGAATCGAGAAGGGTCTGAAGGCGTTTGACGTACAAAGCCGCCCGTTGCTCCAAGGTAAGATTCTGCTCCGCCACCATTCCGATGTGCAGGTGCGTGGTGGGGATAACGATGAATTCATGCTTTTTCACGGTTTCGGGAGCGATCCCGATGACGAAGCCCAGATCCATCTCCCCCTCGCATCCGTAATGGAAGACCGTATTCTTTCCCTGAGGAAGGGGCAAAACCGAGGAATTTCGGGCGTAATCGTTGTTACGGTACGTTCCCGAAAGGCGCCCGCAGGTGGTGGGAACAAGAGCATCCCAAAAATGATCCGCCAGACAGATATGCTTCAGCCCGTGCTCTTCCGCATGACGCAGAATGTTTTCGGGGGTCTGAAGCGGATCGTTGGCGCAGGGAGAGAGATTGGTATGAATGTGATAATCGTGATCGATGACGAATTTCATAGCAGACACCGTTACGAGAGCAACATAAAGCCGATGGTGTTGATGGAGAAATTCGCAAACATGTGAACGCCCCAGGAGACCACCAGAGAATCGTATCGCTCGTTGAGATAGTTGAAAATGACGCCGCCGGCAAACAGCCCCGCCAGCACCAGCAGAAACAAGGGAAGGGAGAACCAGCCCAACATCATGGCGGTGTGGTACAGGGAGAACAGCAGGGAGCTGATCCCATAGGCAAGGAGGCGATTGGAGGATTTTTTCAGATTGGTGAAAATAAAGCCACGGAAGAAAAATTCCTCCAGCAAGGAATTGACGAAGGAAATATACAGCGAGACCCACAGGAAATTATCTCGGGTGACTCCTGCGGTTTGAGTGAGAGAATCGGCGATTCCCGAGAAATCGAAGAAGGGGGAAACGGCAAAATATGCCCCGAGGATCACCCCGTACAGAAGTCCCCCCAAAAGAAGCGCGGTAAGGATCCCCTTCTTGTTCCAACGGAACAGGGAGCGGAACTCCACCTCCCCGAACAGAACCGAGCAAAGGAAGGGAACCAGCAGGAACAGAGTGATCTTCAGCAGGGATTTGATCAGATACCCCGGCATGATCACACCGTCCACCAAGGTCATGGCGCCGCAACAAAGAAGCGCAGACGCCACGACGGGGACAAAGGATTTCGGTTTCATAGGATCCTCCGTTGGAATCGCTTATTCCACCGTAACCAAGCCGTCCTCGGAAACGGTGATCTTATCCCCCGTTTTGACGGCTTCCAGGAATTCGTCCCCAAGATTATCCACGGTGGGCATGGGATGATCCGACCAAACGGCGGACAGAACCGCACCCGCGGCGGCAAGAGAGTCGATGGGCTTGGAGAAGAGCAGGCAGGCAGGATTGCGTCCCATGGCGTTGGCGCAGTAAAGG
>JAFPBP010000011.1 GCA_017424085.1 Clostridia bacterium | reverse complement strand
GATCATGATCTCGATGAAGGCACGGTTGACCATGTCCATTTCTTCCTTGCAGTCCTTATACTTGAAGGGCATTTCCTTCCCGCCCACGATGGCGTACTGCTCCGCTAAGTCTGCGGGAACGGTCCAGTCCAGGGTGATGTTGGTGAAGGGAGCCTGCGTACCCCAACGGCTGGGGGTGTTTACGCCGTAAATGAAGGATTCGATGCACTTCTTGACCTGATCGAAGGACAGGTTATCTACCTTAACGAAGGGGGCAAGATAGGTATCGAAGGAGGAGAACGCCTGAGCGCCTGCCCATTCGTTCTGCATGATGCCCAAAAAGTTGACCATCTGATTGCACAGGGTTGCCAGATGGGTTGCGGGCTTGGAGGTGATCTTACCCTCCACGCCGCCCAGACCCTCGGTGATCAGCTGACGCAGGGACCAGCCCGCGCAATAGCCGGTCAGCATGGCAAGGTCGTGCAGGTGAATGTCTGCGTTGCGGTGTGCGTTGGAGATCTCGTCGTCGTAGATCTCGGAAAGCCAGTAGTTTGCGGTGATGGCGCCCGAGTTGCTCAGGATCAGACCGCCCACGGAGTAGTTGACGGTGGAGTTCTCCTTCACGCGCCAGTCGGCTTCTCTCAGGTATTCGTCTACGGTCTTCTTGTAGTCCAGAGCGGTGGCGCCGATGCTGCGCAGCTTTTCTCTCTGGCGGCGGTACAGAATATACGCCTTTGCCACGTCGGCGTAGCCTGCCTGGATCAGAACCGATTCGGCGCTGTCCTGAATGTCTTCGACGGTGATGACGCCGTCCTTGATCTTCGGTTCGAAGTCTGCGGTGACCTTCAGCCCCAGAAAGTCGATGGTGGAGGGGTGGTACTGCTTCTCCGTTGCGTCGAAAGCCTGACGAATGGCGTCACAGATCTTGCGGACGTCAAATTCAACCAACGTTCCTCCGCGTTTCATTACCTTGTACATAGTGTTTCTCCTCATATATCTGATAATTTATTTTTTTCAAATGCCTCGAAGCTCTGCGTTCGGAAGGATCCGGCGAACCTCCGCCCACGCATTTTTCAGCTCCCGCTCGTCCCAGGAATGCAAGCCCGCTCTCAGCACGCGGGGAGAATCCCGAAAGGATTGCAATGCGAAGTGGGGAGCGTCCTTTGCCAGATCTGCGACGGTAAGAAGATCTTCCTTGGTGTGAAATTCCTTCACTACCGTGGTGCGGAATTCGTATTCCCCGCCCCATTGGGACAGGATCTCCATGGTCTTTTGGACGGGGGTGGGATCAAAGTCGGGAATTCCCACGGTCTCGGGGTATTTTTCAAAGCGATTCTTCAGATCCATCGCCACGTAATCGACCAGCCCCGCCGCTAAAATTTCCTGCAGCCGTTGGGGGACGCATCCGTTGGTGTCGATCTTGACCGCAAAGCCCAGAGCCTTGACCTTTTTCAGAAATTCGGGCAGGTCCCTGTGCAGCAGGGGCTCTCCGCCCGTGACGCAGACTCCGTCCAGAATTCCCTTGCGGGAGGACAGGAAGGTCAGAACGTCCTCCTCCGAATATTGCGCCTCGTCCCGAGCTGAGATCAGCTCTGCGTTATGGCAGAAGGGACAGCGCAGGTTGCATCCGCCCGTGAACAGAGTGCAGGCGATCTTGCGGGGAAAGTCCAGCAGGGTCAGCTTTTGAAGTCCGTAAAATTCCATGATACACTCCTTTTGGGCGCACTGAGTCGGATCAAATACAGTATACCATGTTCTGAGGAATTTGTCAATGACTTTTTTTACAATATATTGTGTCTTTCTTTTGAATTTCACACTACATCTTGTATTTTTTACACCGCCTCGGAATAAGCGAAATTTGCGCAAACCCTTGCTGTTCGGGGATTTTTTCCTCTTTTTCCGAAAAAATTACGGAAAAATATTGTGTTCCGCTCTTGACAAATCAGACCGTATATGGTAAGATAAGGAGAACGTAATTGAGGGGGAACCATCCCCGAGGAGGTTATTCTATGAAATTGAGAAGCGAGATCGATAAGTCCTTGACCTGGGACCTGTCGCAGATCTTTGAAAACGAAGCGGCGTGGGAAGCGGCGTATGCCGAGGCTGCCGCCACCGTGGAGACCATCCCTGCCATCAAGGGCACGCTGGGCGCCTCTGCGGAATCCCTGAAGAAGGGGCTGGATACCCTGTACGACGCCATGCACAAGGCTGAGCTGGTCTACGTTTATACCATGCTCCGTCAGAGTCTGGATAACGGGGACGCTCAGTCCCAGCAGATGAGCGGTCGCGCCGCCATGCTCTTCACCAAGCTGTCCGCCGCCGCATCCTTTTTGGAGCCCGAGATCCTTGCCATTGACGGTGAGACCCTGAAGTCCTACCTTGCCGACCCCGTCCTTGCGGGATATAAGCACATCATTGAGGATGTTGACCGCGCCCGTCCCTATACGCTGGACGAGACCCGTGAAAACATGCTGGCGCTCCTGTCCGAGGCTTCGGGCTCTGCCCGCAATGCCTTCGATATGTTCGAGAGCGTGGATATGACCTTCCCCACCATTAAAAACGAAAAGGGTGAAGAGGTCCAGCTGTCCCACGGCAATCAGGGTGCCTTCCGCGAAAGCTCCGACCGCCGTGTCCGCAAGGATGCCTTCGAGACCTATTTCGGCGAATTCAAGAAGTATATCAACACCCTTGCCGCCATCTATTCCGGCTCGGTGAAGTTCGATAACTATTACACCAAGATCCGCGGCTACGACAGCGCCTGCCATCGCGCCCTGTTCTCCTCCAACGTCCCCGTTTCGGTCTACGATGCGCTGGTCAATTCTCTCCACGACGCTCTGCCCATCATGAAGCGTTATCTGGAGCTTCGCAAGAAGGTTCTGAATCTGGACGAGCTTCATATGTACGATCTGTACTGCCCCATCGTCCCCGAATGCGATGCCAAGGTTTCCTTCGAGGAAGCCAAGCAGATGGTCAAGGACGCCTGCAAGCCTCTGGGCGAGCGTTACCAGCAGTTGCTGGACCGTGCCTTCAACGAGCGCTGGATCGACGTCTACGAGACCAAGGGCAAGTCCACGGGTGCTTATTCCTGCGGCGTGTACGACGTTCATCCCTACGTTCTTCTGAACTTTGAGGATAATTTCGACGGTGCCTTTACTCTGGCGCACGAGCTGGGGCACTCCATGCACTCCTTCTTCTCCAGCGAAAAGCAGGATTACGCAAACCACGATTACCGCATCATGGCTGCCGAGGTTGCCTCTACCGTCAACGAGGTCCTTATGACCCGTCATCTTCTGTCCGTGGAGACCGATCCCGCAAAGCGTGCGTACCTGCTCAACCATTTCCTGGAGGGCTTCCGCACCACCGTCTTCCGTCAGACTCTGTTTGCAGAGTTTGAGCGCAAGGCGCACGATATGAATCAGGCAGGCATCCCCCTGACCGCAGAGACCATGAACAAGGTCTACCGCGAGCTGAACGAGCTGTACTACGAGGGCGCCGTGGTGGACGAGCTGCAGGACATCGAATGGGCTCGCATTCCCCACTTCTACCGTGCCTTCTACGTCTACCAGTACGCCACCGCCTTCTGTGCTTCGGTTTCCATCGTCCGCAACATTCTCGAAACGGGCGACGCAAGCAAGTATCTGGAATTCCTGTCCATGGGCGGCAGCGACTATCCTCTGGAGGAGCTGAAGGTCGCAGGTGTGGATCTGACCGATCCCGCCGTGGTCAACAACGCCATGAAGGAAATGGAAGCCTCCCTCAACGAGCTGGAATCGTTGCTTCTGAAATAAAAGATCCTTTGAACGCAATCAGGACGAGGAGCGATAAGCTCCTCGTCCTGTTTTAGTTTGTCGATAAACCCAAAAGAGAATCCTTTTGTCCCGTACAATCCCTCAGTCTCGCCTGCGGCGAGCCAGCTCCCTTTACACAAGGGAGCCTTACCTCCGTGCACGAACCTTCTTTTGCTTCAGTTTTCGAGAGTAGCTCTTGGATCTCGAAAAAACGTTGAGTCTTGCACAAAATTAAGCCTCCCTTGTGTAAAGGGAGGGGGACCAAACGCTTTGCGTTTGGTGGAAGGATTGTTTCGGTTCAAACGTTACTCTTATTGCATCAGCTCGGGGGCGGAATCCCGTACGATGAGATTCTTGATCTTGCCCTCATGGCGAAGGATGGGTGCCGTGACTCCCGGGTCGGTGGTCTGGATCACGTTGTCCAGCACCAGACGGTCGATGACGCAGGTCTGAGAGAAGCGGAGCAGGGGGCTTT
>JAFPBP010000010.1 GCA_017424085.1 Clostridia bacterium | reverse complement strand
GTAATATTTTCCGAATACGCGCCAGACGTCGTTCCCCTTTTCGTCGGGGTCGGTGCGGACAACGTCAAAAAGGTCTGCAAAGCGGCGAATGCCCGTGTTCGGATCCAGATATTCCTTGTTTAAGTCGGACAAAAGCCAGGAATGGCATTTGAATTTTGCAACGCCGTCGGGGAAGCGATCCGCATAAAACTCAGCAGCCTTGCGGAAGGAGTCTACGCATTCGTCGATGTTCAGCCTTCCGCTGGACGGAATGTGAACGTTGATGACCCAGTCTCCGTAATTCAGAGTATAACCGCCCTTGGAATAGGTATCTTTGGAGGGATCGTCCTCAAACTGCAAGCGACCGATGGCAAAGCGGGAGAGATCGAAGAATCGGGGGAACCATCCCGCAACAAAGGAACCCCATTCGCCCTTGACCTTTTTGCATTCCATCAGCTTCCACTTCAAATCCAGCATGGAATCGTGGTAGAACTTAATGGGCAACTGCGCCTCCTCATACAACTCTCGGCAATGCTTTGCAAAGCAGATGAAAAGCAGAAGATCCAGCGTGTAGGAGCTGATGCCCGTGCCCTCCGAAATGACCTTCATGCCGCCCAGCGCGGTGGAATAATTGAACGAGGTGTCGTCCTCGTTGTATTGGTCTACGTACGCCTTGAACAGGGGGAAATAGGGCGTGACTTTTAATTTGTCATAGTTTTCAAGAAGAGACTCGACTGCATCTTTGGGATAATCGTATTCGGTGCAAAAGGACTTGATTTCAGCTCTCATAAAGATACCTCCGATATGGTTTTAGTGTTCCGTTGGTTGATTACAGGAAACGGGTTCTTGTGCTGGGGCAACTACCCGTGCTCGAACGGGATGCTTTTTGTCAATCAGACGAAGGATCAGATAATACGCAACAAACAAGGGGAGCGCAATCAGTGCCGCCCACGGAAAAATGGTATAAGCACCGTAGGCAAGAAACAAAATCGCCAAGGGGGTCAGGAATAAATACGCCAAGAGTAACGGTGCACTTTTATCCTCGTTCGTTTCTACCGAAACGAAATCACCCCGCTCTGCGCCGATATCGTTGTAAGCGCAGATCTCCACGGATTTGTTGTTGCAAATTGCCGCGTTCGCGCAATGCTCGCAGGACGCGGGACGGGCAGATTTCACGTAGGCGAAATTGCCCTTGATTTTAACGACTTGTCCGATGACCTTCATGATTCATTCCTTATAATTTGTTCCGCAATACGGATCCCGTCCACGGCGGACGACATGATTCCGCCTGCATATCCCGCACCTTCACCGCAGGGATAAAGCCCGCGTACCGAGATCGATTGAAGGGTTTCGGGATCTCTCAGGATCCGTAAGGGCGCCGAGGTTCGCGTTTCGGGGGCAGTAAGAAGAGACGGCTCGTCTCCGAGAATTCGTTTTTGGAACAGGGCGTATCCGTCTCTGAGGCGATTTGCCACGGAGTCGGGGAAAAGGGCTCCGATTTCCGTTGGTGCGATCCCCGGACCAAACGTTGCGCGAATGGGGCAGGTTGCAAGATCGGGGGCTTCCTTACGTAAGAATGCGTATCCCGTAGAGGCGGGACCGAGCCCGCGCGCGGCGTTCCATGCGTTTCTTTCAACGGTGCTCTGCAGCTCCAACCCCTCTTCGATGGAGGAGGGATGCACGGAGGCAAGTATGGCAGCATTTGCGTTCTCGCCGTTTCTGGCGTATTGGCTCATGCCGTTTGTTGTCAATCGGTTTGGCAGGGAAGAGGCGTTGACCACCTGTCCTCCTGGGCACATGCAGAAGGAATACACCGCTTCTCCCGTGCGCTTGTCGGTCACGTTGCTGAACAGGTAATCCGCCGCTCCCAGATTGGGATTTCCGTAGAACGATCCGTAGGTTCTGCGGTTCAATGCGTCCTGGCTGTGTTCGGTCCGAAAACCTATGGAAAAGGGCTTGGGTTCCATGACGATGGGTTGCTCAAGAAGCATTCGATAGGTGTCAACGGCGCCGTTTCCGATTGCAAGAACGGCAAGATCCGTATCCATGGGCTCGCCGTTCAAAATGATTTGTCTTAGGGAACCGTTTTGGATGGTCAGATCGGTCAGCTTTGTTTCAAACCGAACCTCGCCGCCCATTCGGATCACGTCTTCGCGAAGATTTGTTACAACGGAGCGGAGCATGTCCGTACCGATGTGGGGCTTTGCCAGAGTTAAAATTTCCTTCGGCGCTCCGAAGTGAACGAACAGCTCCAGTACCTTGCGGCAACGGGGATCGTTGATTCGTGTTGTTAGTTTTCCGTCGGAAAAGGTGCCCGCACCGCCCTCGCCGAACTGTACGTTGGATTCCGGATTTAATTCTCCACCGCTCCAGAATGTGTTTACGTCGTTGACCCGTTGTTTGATGGGGCGCCCACGTTCGATCACAATTGGTTTGTAACCGCATCTTGCAAGGATCCATGCGCAAAACATTCCGGCAGGTCCGAATCCGATGATCGGAACTGTTTTTGATCTGCCTGTCGGCGTCGGCAATTCGTATGTGGGAAAGGGGCGCAGGCGGGAATTCTGCAGATCCGTTTCAATTGCAACGGTATAAACGAAGGAGAATTTGTCTTTGCGTGTATCCAGGGATCTTCGGTAAACAAAGCAAGCAGTGTCCTTGGAGAGAGAAAGCGCCTTGCGGGCTTTTTGCAGCACTGCATCTTCCGTTTCATTGATTGATGCCCGAAGATCGCTCAGTAACTGCATGCTCATTGAATGGTCACGTCCGCAGAATAAGTTCCCACGATGCCGAAGGGCTTTGCTGCGTCTCGAGACGCCATAACCACGTAAACGGGGTAGGTTCCGTTCGTATTCGCCTGGGACAGGTCAATGAGGCATTGCAGGTTCTCGGTGCTGAAATAGTCAATATCCTGCACCTGAGAACGGAGTGTAATATCCAGCTCTCGGGTGTTGATGATCACGGATTTCCCTGTGGGAATGTTTATGCAGGACATTTGCTCTACCGTGAAGGGAATGGTTATGGTATCTGTGGGTTGCAGGAATTTTACGGTTGCTGTCACCGATTCCGTGTCGAAGGTCGTTCCCTCAATGGGCGGAATGGGGAAGGAGATCGTCGTGTCTCTTCCAACCAGGGCGGAGTCAATGGTTCCGATGGCATACTTGTCCAGCTTCGCCAGATCCTTCTCTTCTCCCGTTGCGATGATGGAGTCTACGTTCAGCTCCACGGAAATGTAGGACGATTCATCTCCTCCCGAAGAGTTTGTCAAGGAAACTACGGGAGTCAGATTTTTGCGGTAGATGATATTCAAAAGCATTTCTGCCCGAGTGACCGACATGGTGAGATACTTGCGGTCAACGTTGTTTCCATTGGAATCCACAAGGGAGATTTCGTATTGCCCCGAAAGGTCGCTCTTCACGTTTTCGAGGGATACGGTGAGATATGCCTCGTTGATTGCGTTGACTGTATTTTTCGGACCGCTGATCGTGATGCGTGCAGGGGAGATAAACGTGCTGTCTACCGCATAGCCTGCGGGCAGAGAGCCTGCCGCATTCAGCTTAAGATCCAACGTTCTTGTGGCTACCTCCGCAAACTGGATGGTAAAGGTTTTGGGGTAGACGTCAACTACGGTGATGTCATCCTTGTCTACGTTCACGTTAACTTCAATTTCGTAGGTTCCCTCGGTGATGACCCGATCCATGTTCAGCGTCGCCTTGATATCGGAGCGGGAAACCTTCATCAGCTCCGTTCGGGAGCCCGAAACGGAGATATTAACGGTAAGATTCGTATCGGTCAGAAGGTACATGAATCCGTTACGATCGGGAACGGACCCTTCGAAGGACATGGAAACCTCAACCTTGTCAAAATCCTTTGTGTTGACGGGATCGACGATGTAAAGGATGTAGATCCAGGCAAACAGAGCAAGAAAGACCGAGAGCACCTTCAGGAAGGTGTTGTTGTGAACGATATCTCCAAGAAATTCGGAAAAGCTT
>JAFPBP010000001.1 GCA_017424085.1 Clostridia bacterium | reverse complement strand
TTGCTCATGCCCGATCCCACTGAATACGGAAAGGAATCTCTGCAGCTTTGCCGCATCGACGATCACCGCCTCATTTCCCCCGCGCAGGGCGCCGTCTGGAATTTCCCCTCCGCCCGCAAGGGGTTCGTGGAGATCGATCTGCAGGTTCTGGGCGAAGGCATCCGCATCACCCTTGCCGACCGTTGGCTGAACCCCGTGGATCCCTCCGTCCGCGACCGTTGCCCCCTGTCCTTTGTGGCAGACAAGCAGGTGACCGAGGACGACAAGCGCCATACCCTTCGCATCGAATGGGATCTGGACGATACGGTGGCGCATGTGTTCCTGGACGGGGCAAAGAAATTCCGCGTTCCCTTCCGCTATACCGCAGGGGATCTTGCTCCCGTGGGGCTCAGTTATCTCCATCTCCAGTCCGACGCCTCCGCCCCCGACCCGCAGGGCACCTACGTGGCGGCGTTGCGCATGAAGAAGGCGTAAGCCTCGTTTTGTTTGGATCAAAAAATTGTTATCGCCCTTGACCCCCCTTCTCAAACGCTCCCGCGTTTGGTTCCTCGCCCGCTTTGCGGACGGGGAACGCGCGCCGTTGTGCGCGGGAAGGGGGGCTCGCTGCGTACAGATATTTTCAGATGTTTGCGGCAGGGGAAAATACGGCTCACAGACTTACCGTTACACCGTCTAAGTACCCCTCTCGGATGGCAAGAATAAAAATGAGCGACGCACAAACGCAAGCCCGCCCTTAGTAAGGGAGGGGGGACCACGAAGTGGTGGGTGGGATTGACCGCCGTACACTAACTAAAAAGTGACTTAACGCGGGTCAATCCCCTCAGTCGCGGCATTCGCCGCGCCAGCTCCCCTTACTAATGGGAGCCTCCCGTCTGTGCATCAACGTTCTATTTTACTTCGTTCAAGAGTTGCTCTCGGATGGTGGAACAAAAAATGAGAGATGAACAGGCGCAAGCCTCTATTTCATGGATAGGGATCACGATGTGGTGGAAGGGGGAAAAGCTTCTGCAAGGGAATGAGAAACGGCGCAGTGCTAAGTGCACTGCGCCGTTCTTGTTTTATATTCCGTTACTTTTTCCAGACCACCAGATTCTGCCCGCCCAGCTGAACCAGCGAGCCGTCGTCGGTGAGCATGCCGCCCCCGTAGGAATTGGTGATCAAGCCGCCCGCATCCAGGGGCTTGTACATGGTTCCGGTCTTGCGGTCGTATACGTTCCGTTGGGTCAGAACGTAATCCTCGGAGACGCAGAAGATCCGCCCCGCGTAGTTGAAGCAGGGAATCAGGGTGCCCTCCTCAAAGGCGTAGGTGCCAACGTAGATCTTCCCGTCACGGAAGAAGAGAGGCGTTGCCGCGTTGCTTCCGATGCCCTGCACGGGGCATTGTGCCGTTTCCTGCAGGGTTTTCGGATCGTAGGCGTAGATCTTGGAGGCGGTGGTGCCGTATTCCGCTACGTACAGGACTCCGTTCTGAAGCCCCATCAAAGCGGCGCCGTGCTTGCCGCCGAAGGTGGTAGTTTCGCCCGTTTTCAGATTATGGCGGGTCAGTTGGGCGCTGCGGACGTTTTGCGAATAATAGACCAGATCCCCGTCCAGCACGAAATGGGTGGCGGCGGAGGGAAGGTCGATGCGGCGGGCAAGGGACAGATCCGAGAGATTGTAGATCAGGATCGCCTTTTCGGCGGGAATTGCCACCTGAAGCTCCGTATCGGTGAGGTTGAAGCCTGCGCCGTTGTTGGGCAGGACCACTTCCTTGGTCACGTTCCCCGCCGGATCCAGACGGAACAGCTTGGGCACGTCGGGGGAGGTGAAGTTTTCGCTGAAGGAGTAGCCCAGCGCGTAGATGGTCTGCCCCTTGATCTGGTAGGTATTTATGCTGCGAAGCCCCAGCTCGTGGGTGCGGCGGTTGCGATAAGCGGCGAAGGGGTTGTCGGGCAGGGTCACGTTATCGTTGCGGGTGGAAAGCACCTTCTCTGCGGTGGGCTCGGTGTAATTCTCGGGCGCCGTATAGAGCAGGTCCACAAAGCCGTCGTTCCAGACGAAGAGTCTGCCTGCGGGGGTCAGAGCGGCGGCGGTCTTATTGTATCCCGCCAAGGAGAAGAGCAGGGCTCGTACCTCTTGGTTGGTGCGAAGATCGAAGACTCCCTTGGTGGTGACGATCATATCGCCCCGCACGTCCAGCACCTGCCCCAAAAACGGCAGGGCTTCTGCGGTCATGGTCTTCACGTCCACCCGACAGGTTCCGAAATAGAGAATCCCGTTCTGCAGGATCGCCCGCGACATGGTGGGTGCGGTCAGAGTCTCGCTTTTCAGCTCGCTTACCACGGTCAGGGTCTTGGTGTCAAAGATCTCCACGCGCCCTTCCTTGACGCCGTAGAGCCGTTGCTCCGCTTCGTTGAGAATGCAGGCGGTGAAGACCGTTTCGGAAAATGCTTCGGTCTTGCGGGTGGCGAAGGTAAAGCGGAAGGCGCCCTTGTTGGTGAGGTAATAAACGCACTCCTCGGTCACCTGAAGCCCGCGGGCGTTTGCGGTCAGATAAAGCTGATCGGTCTGCTTGCCGCTCTCCTTATCAAAGGCGTAGAGCCAGCCTCGCTCGGTGGAGACCCAGACCTTGCTTCCGCAAATTGCCACCGACAGAGGCTCGCCGCCAAGGTACAGGCTGTGCTTCACGGTGCCCGATGCGGTATCGAAGGCGACCAGATGCTGAAATCCGTTGGGGGCAATTCCCATCCAGACCATCTCTCCGTCGGTGACCCACGCCTGAGGCTTGCCCGAAGCCACGGTCCACTTTGCGGTGGCGACGTAGTTGGGGATCGCTTGAGCAAGGTCGATTTGGGGCTCCGTATCGGAGGTGTGCTGCCCCTCGGAATCGGTGGTGGGGTCGTTGCCTGCGTTTGGCGTGCAGGCGGTGAGGGTGAGAAGGGCAAGAAGCAGGGTCAAAGCGTTCAGAAGGGAACGAGGCATGGCGATTCAATCTCCTAATAATATTTTTTTACGGGCGGGACCAGGCGATGAGCGCGAAGGAGCCCTCCTGCACCAGCGTTCCGTCGGGGAGCATCAGCCCGCCCCGATAGGAATCCTTCAGATAGGGTCTTACGGGAAGGTCTTCGCAGGCTTGGTTGGTCTTGCGGTCAAAAACTGCGGTGGTGGTGAAAATATAATCGTCGGTCACGTCGGTGATGGTGGTATCGCCGTAATCGTACAGGGGCTTGAGGGTCTTCTCGTCGAAGCAATAGCTTCCCACGTAGATCTTGCCGTCCAGGAAATAGGTGCCCCAGCCCCGCTTGGATTCGATGCCGTGCTCGTCGAAGCGCCCCGTTTCCTTCAGCGTTTCAAGATCGTAGCGGAAGATGCCCGAGGAGGTGGATCCGAGCTCTACTGCGTACAGCTCTCCGTTGCGGACGGTCAGACGGGCAGTGCCCCGCACGTCGCCGAAGGTGACGATCTCCTTGGTCTTCACGTTGTAGCGGGTCAAGGATCGGTCAATATCGTAGCCCGAATAATACACGTAATCTCCTACGATGACGCATCCGCTGGCTTGAGCGGGCAGAGCGATGATTTGCTTTATCGAAAGATCGGTGGCGTTCAGCACCAGAACGGAAGGATTGTTGAGAAGGGAAACGATAACCTCGTCCCCTACGCAGTTAACTTCCCAGCCCTGGGCGGGCAGGATTCTCTGTGCAAGGATCTCTCCCTTGGGGGACAGGCGATACAGACGGTCCCGATTCAAGGCGTAGAGGCAATCCTTACCCTCGAACAGATACTTGATATAGGCGCTGTTCTCCAGAACGTGCTCCTCGTGCTTGGTATATGCGGCGAGGGGATTGACCTGCGAGAGCTTGGACGTATCGTCGCGGCCGGGAGACAGCTCTTTCATGGAGTTTTTCCCGTCGCCGGGGTAGGAGAACAGGAAGATGTGTTCCCCCGACCACAAGAACAGCCGCCCCTCGGGGGTGACGATCCCGCTGCCGAAGTTATCCTCGGTCAGAGAGCGGAGCTTCTTCTTGGTGGCGCGATCGTATACGGCGGTGTAGGTGACGATGTAATCCTTGGTCACGCAGACGTTCCTTCCGGGGACGAGGGATTCCGTAAGGGTGAAATCGGTGCAGTTAACCACCACCGAGCCGCCGAGGATGAGGGTGTCGCCCTCCAGGAACATTTTTCCGCCTGCAGCGGGGATGATGGTTTCGTCCGTGACCGTCTTCAGCGTCTTCAGCGTCTTGGTGTCGTAGACCAAAAGCACGCCCTTATGCCCCGAAAGAGCACTGTACGCTATGGCGTAAAGGCGGTGGGAGGCGGGATCCAAAAGGATGCATTCCACGTCGTTGCGGGAATCGATGGTTTCGGTTTTGTTGGTGTCGGCGTCATAGACGAAAATGCCCGCAGAGTTGACGTAATAGAGCTTGCTTCCGTTGACCTGGAAGGCGATCGAATCCCGTTGCAGGTAATGCCGATCCGTTTCCTTGCCCGTGGCGGTATCGTATCCGTACGCCCAGCCGTCGCGGATCAGGACCCAGACCGTGCCCCCGTCAAGGGTGACCGCCACGGGAGTGTTCGAGTAGCGGTAGGCGTGGGGAATGTCTCCCGTCACGGTGTCAAACGCCGCCAGATGGGAGAAGGTACCGTTGGTGATGGTAGCCCAGACCACCTCGCCCTCGCACACCCAATCGCTGACCCACCCCTTGACGCCCAGCTTCCAAAGGCGACGAAGCACGTAAGCCTCCATGCCTTGGGGCTGGTTTTGCTCGGTGTTGGTGGTGACGTCGGTATCGGAATCGGTGACGTCGGTCTCGGTATCGGTGGGCTTATCCGAGGCGTCGGTCTCATCCGAGGTGTCGGTGGTTGTATCGGTGGTTTCGGTCTTTTCCGAGGAATCGGTTTTCTCCGTAGTCTCGGTTGCTTCCGAGGTGTCGGTGTTGTCCGAGACGTCGGTGGTCGCTTCGGAGGTGTCCGTGCTTGCTTCGGTTTCATCGGTTTTCGTGTCGGTGACCGAGTCGGTGGACGCCTGCACCGAGGAATCGGTGTCGGTGGACGTGTTTTGGGAACTGTCTGTGACCGTGTCGGTGGCTTGGTTCGTGTCCGACGGGGTGTTTGTCGTGGGTTGATCGGGGGTGCAGGCGCAGAAGAGCCCCAAGCACAGGAGGGTGATCAACAGAAACGTAAGGGCTTTTTTCATGGTGTGTTATCCTTTCTTCGTTGTGTGAAAATCAAAAAACGCGCAACCGAGAGTTCCCTCATTCGGTGCGCGCTTGCCTGTATCCTGTCTTCGTATGATTTACCCAACGGGTGGACACACGCAAAGCGCGCTTTTTGTCGTGATAGATCGAAAAAAGCAGCTTCATCGTGTTTCACCCTTTCGTGGTTTTCTTGATTTCATTATATCATAGGTAGGAATCCTTGTCAAGGGGTACCCTTCCATTTTATGACCTTTTTGCAAGTTTTTTCACACATTCGACGGCTGAAAGTATCTTTTGCGCAGGGACAATCCTTCCACCGCTGCGCGGTCCCCCTCCCCCTCCAAGAGGTGGAGGCTTGCGCTTGTGCACTGCTCATTGTTCTCTTT
>JAFPBP010000009.1 GCA_017424085.1 Clostridia bacterium | reverse complement strand
TCGGTGCAGACCTCGTCCCGCATCATGGCGGCGTTCCAGTCCTCACTGCCGCCCTTCAGAAGCAGGGAGTTGTAATCGGTAAAGGTGCGGTCGTCGAAGAGGGGATAGTAAAGCTTGCCCACGCCGTATTCCGAGCGGAAGCGAAGCTGGAAGTTCTGCTTGTCCCCCTTGCGGCTGTCGTTGCCGTGGAGGCGGAATCCGAAGGGCACGGAGAACTTTTCCTCTCCGTTTTCAATGAGGGTCAGAACCGCTTCGTATTCGTAGTCTTCCTTGATGTTGTTCAGAATGCCCTTGCTTCCCGTCAGCTTATCCTGAGGAATGGAGACGGTGACGATGGGCAGCTGATGGGTCTGACCGATCACGTAGGTGTAGGCGGTCATGGAGCCCGTCCGATCTCCGTCCACGCAGAACGCCCGCAGGGTGACGATCCCGTTCACGGGAATGGGCGCCGTATAGACGGCGGAGGAGGTGGTGGGACGGCTTCCGTCCAGAGTGTAATAGATGGTTCCCTGCCCCGTGAGGGTGATGGTCTGCGCCTCGGCGTAAACGCCCGAGGGTGCGCTTGCCATGGGGGTTGCAACGCCCTTCAGATAGCCTGTGGAGTTGGCGCTGCCCAAGGTCGCTTCCTTCAGATAGACGGGAAGGTTTCCGTCTCTGCCGAAGCTTTCGTCCCGCTTCAGATCACCGGGAACCGAAAGCACGTCTATGATGACGCCTCCCTTTGCCAGATACAGGGTCTCGCCCTCGGAGCTGATCTTAAAGGAGGTATGGGCATCGCCCAGAGAGGGGTTCCCCGAGCAGTAGACCACGTAGCATTCCCCCGGCTGCAGAGTCACGTTGGGGAAGGTGAAGCGGGTCGGCTCCTTGCGCTTGTCCGAGAGGGAATATTCGCTGAGCAGGATGGGCTTGTCGGAGCGGTTGAGCACCTCCACCAGATCGTAATATTCATTTTTCACCGCAAGGTATTTACTGTTGGAGGAGACCACCTCGTTGATGATCAGCTCGGGCAGGGTGATGGAATTCAGATAGGCGGCATATCCGTCCTCGGTGTTGGGGTGACCGGGGGTGGGATATTCGCAGACCCCGTCCTGTCCGAAGGATTCTCCGTTCTCGGAGAGGGGGAAGGTCAGCTGAGACACGATCTCCCCGTTCCGCATCAGATAGACGGTCTCGCCCTGAGAGGACAGATTGAAGGGACCCAGCTCGTCCAGAGAGATGGCAAGAAATCCGTTGGCGGCAACCGTCTTGCCTGCCAGCGAAAGAGCGGTGGGCTTGGCGGGATCGTCGGTGAGATAATAGGTATCCAGAAGCACGGAGGTGTCTTCCCGATTGTAGATCTCCACCCAATCCAGATTGTTTCCCATGCACAGGCGCTTGTTTTCCGCCATCACCTCGCTGATGACCAGATCGAAGGAGGCTTCGGGGGCTTGGGTATCGGTATTGGTTCCCGTGTCGGTTAGGTTCCCCGTATCGGTGATCGATGCGGTCCCGTCGGTGGGTGTGCTGCCGCTGTCGGTGTTGGGGGGCTTTGGCGTGGGATCGTGGGGCATGCAGGCGAACAGGATCGCCAGCAGGATCACCAAGGCTACCGCCGCCAACAGAATGCGGCGCAGGGTCTTTTTTCGTTTGATGCGTTGCTGTCTCATAAAAGGTTCCTTTCGGAGGAATGATCAGAAGGTTCCGAAATCCTTGATGTCGGTTCCGATGAATCCGACGCGACGGAAATCGTCGGGATGGGTGCGGATGATGTAGTCAATATAGGAGTCAACGAGTCGTGCGGTGAGCACGTACCCTGCGGGGTTCATGTGTCCGTAGAGATAATAGTTTCGCTTGAATTTCTCGTCGTAGACGGGACCGTAGCGGTTCAGATCGATGACGTAGGCGTTTCCCACCTGTTCCGCCAGCTGAGAAAGCCGCTCTGCGATGATCCGCTTGGGCTCCTCCCGATCGGGGCGGTCGGCGCGGGGCATGGTGACGAAGAAGAATTTTGCATCGGGGCTGATCTCTTTATAGCGGGCAACGATCTCGGCGTAATACCGAAGGAAGGTATCGCGGTCGGTTCCCACGTCGTCCAAGGTTCCGATCTCCTGCTTTTTGTTCAGAACGTCGTTGACCCCCAGAGCGATGACGTATGCATGACACGCCTTCTCCCGATCCCAGAACCCCCGATCCTCGGCGAAGGATTCCAGATATACCTTAGCGGTCATGCCGCCCTTGGAGAAGTTGTATGCGAAAATACCGTTTTTGCGGGCAATATACTGCCCCCAGGAATAATCGTACAGATCGTGATAATGGGCTTTCCCCTCTTGGTCTCGGGTCTCGAATTCTCCCGAGGAGAGGCTGTCTCCCACGAAGGCGATGCGGCGCAGAATGGAGGTACAGCTGTAGCCGTCCACCAGACGGTCCAGAGGTTTCTCGTTTTCGGGGTACAGTTCTTTTTCCCAATCCATAAAAATCATTCTCCTTCACGGGTCTATACCTTATTATATACGATTCTATCGCGGAATGCAAGAGAAACGGCGTATTTTTAATAGTATGTTTGAAATTTCGGTCGAAAAAACCCCTTATTCCGCAGATTACGGAATAAGGGGGAAGACGGTTTTCGTTCGATCACGGCAGGGGAAAGGGTGACGCGGTCCCCACCTTCAAATCGTCAAAAGACTCGGTGATGCTCCTCAGATCCGGAATTTGTCGCTTTCCTCCAGCTCCAGCGCGTCGACAACTCGCTGAAAGCGGGCTTTTGCCTTGTCCAGATCGGCAGGCTTATGGGCATCGCTTCCGCAATAGAATTTGCAGCCCTCTTCCTTTGCAACGCGGAAGGGGCGAAGCACGATTTCCGCCTCCCCGTCCGCATAGGTACAGTCGCCGGAGTTCAGTTCAATGCCGATCCCCACCTCTGCGGCGCGGCGGAAGAGGCTATGCAGGGTATCGTCGGACAGGGCGGAGATGGTCTCTAAAAAGATGGGTCGCTCTCTGCAGATCAGAGAGCAGAGCAGGTGGGCAACGCCCATTTTGCGGAAGGGGAGATCCTGATGGAGCAGGTATGCAAGCCGTTCCACCCATGCGGCGGCACGGGCTTGGGGAGATGCGATCTGTTCGGCAAAAAGGGTATAATCCTTCATGTGAAAATGCGTGGTGGGGACGATGATAAAGTCCATCTCGTCCATGCACCGTTTGGAGATCCCGATGGTATGGAATCGGTTCATTTCGGTTTCGCATCCGAACAAAAAGCGGATCCCCTCGGCTTGGGGCAGGGGTCGGGATGCGCTGATGTGGGCGAAATCCTGCGGCGCGTACCAGTTGCTGGCACCCTCCAGAGACGAATCCCAAAAATGATCGGTCAGACAGATGGTGGAAAGCCCGTTGTCCTTGGCGTACTGCAAAATCCGCTGGGGTGTCTGCTCGGGATCACGGGAGCAGGATGACAGCTGAGAATGGATGTGAAGATCGTTGTCAATTACGTATTTCATGGAAGAATCTCCTTAGAAGCCGAGCACGGATTCAATGTTTCCGTAAACCGTATCGTAATCCACGGGGGAAGCGGTCAGATCCAGCGCCTTCTCAATGCTTTGAACCACGGCGGCGGTGATATGCTTGGTTCCTTCTTTGGTGTTGAAATGGGTCTTGTCCGAATAATATTCCTCGGGAATCCCCGTCATGTGGGTGTAAAGATCGTCGATCTCCCCTCCGAAGGCGGTGATCACCTCTGCGGCTACGGCGTTGTACGCTTCCACGTCACGGTTCAGCCGCTTGAATTCTCCCGTATACAGAGCCTCCTGCACGGGGGTGGAGGTGGCGAAGATCATCCTTGCCTTGGGGAAATGATGCCGGATCATTCTGCAGATCCGTTCCAGATTGCGCTTGTATTCGTCTAAGGGGATCAGAACCTCTCCGTCGATCTGTCGAAGACAATCCCAAAGCCCCACGTTCCAATGGATCAGATCAATGTCGCTTCCGCATTCGGTCTGCTTTTTCCATTCGTGCAGATTGCGGATCACGTAGGTGGTAAAACGGCAGTTTTCCGTGGGGTAATAGACCTGCGCCACGTCCTTGAATGCATATTTCACGTAACGGCAATAGCCCAGACGGATGGAGTCTCCGATCAGAAGAATTTTTTTCATAAAACCCTCTCTCTTTTCTTATTCATATTTGGTGCGGAAGGCTGAAATGCGGTGGAAGGTGGAATAGTTGCTGTCATGGAAGTTTGCCGCTCCGTTGAGGGCGGTTCGGCAGAGGAAGATGATATCGTCTCCGTCGAATTCAAAATCCACGTACTGGAACCCTACCTCTTTTTCGTTACAGGTGCGGAAGTCCAGCAGATCCTCCACCGTTTCCCAAGTCTTCAGATCGGGGGATCGGGTGAGGGAGAGAAGATTGCGGGCGTTGTCTCCGCATCCTTCATGGCGGCGACTAATGATCGACCAATAGAATCCCGACGGGGGATCGTATTTGATCATAAATTTGGAATAGGTGGTGTCCAGATCCAGAAGCCCGTAATAGGTCAGC
>JAFPBP010000141.1 GCA_017424085.1 Clostridia bacterium | reverse complement strand
TTGCGGATGTCGTCGTAGGTGGAAATATCCAAGCGCTCGACGAGCACCACGCCGTCGGCAGCAGCCATCTGCTCCAATGCTTCGGAATTATACACAACGCTGTTCCCGCAGGAAACTCGCTCGGCGGAGCCTTGCAGGTTCTTGTAGAACAGAGACAAGGTCTTGACCACGAATTTATCGGGGCAGGAGCCGGTCAGATGAAGATGCTTGACCTCATGCTTTGCGGCGGCAAGAGTAACGTCGGTGCACATCATGGAGACCCGCATGTCATCGGTAAACCAAGAGGGAGATTTTCGGAACAGACCGAGGATCCAACGATCGATTTTGGTATTCTTTTTAAGGGGCATATAAATGCTTCCGATGACGGGAACGCCGAACATTTCGGACAGGTCCCCCGAGACGCGAAGCTTGGGCGAGAGAACGTAAATTACGGCAACAACGCCCGCAACGCCTGCAGCACCCAGGAACAGACCCAGAACGATATTCATGGGAGAAACCCAAACCACCTCGGGAACAACAACGGGCTTTTCTCCCTGTGCGGGACCGCCTGCTGCCTCCTGCTGCTCAAGCGCGATCTTGGCTTCTTCGGCTTTCGTATAAGAATTAAATCCGCCCCACAGCGTTACGAGAACGGCTCCCACCAGCATAAAAATGAGGAGAAGACGCCATTTCATCAGAATTCTGCGGATCAGATCCTTGAGATCGATGGTAGTGTTATCCATATCAATACGTCCTTTCGACATTCGCTATAATTGCTTTAAGTAATATCGTAGATATATTATAACATGAAGCGGCGGTTCGGTCAAGAGAATTCTGCAATCGTTACGAAAAATGTATGATTTTAGTAACATTTTGGAAAAATGAAACCCATACAACAAAAAAAGCACCCTTCCCCTTGAAGAGGGAAGGGCGAGCACGTCGAAAAAGGTCAGTCACAAAACGAAACGAAGTCCGAAAGATCCTTGCGTTTTTTGGAGCGTTGCACGTCGTTTTCGGCGCGATACCCCAACGTGACCACCAGACGGACCGGATGATTCAGTCCGCAGATGCCGCGGATCTTGTCATCGTCGAACCAGCCGAGAATGCAGGTATCCAAACCCTGCGCAGTCGCCTCGGCGGTCAGGTATGCGACGGCGATTCCGATATCCATGGAGCGGTAATCGTTGCCCTTGAATTTTGCACCCAAGGCGGCAGACTTCACGTAAGAATCCTCGGAGATCACGATCAGAACGGGCGCCTTATCGGCAAATTTGTTCATTCCCATGCCCATTACGCAGGCGGCGACGGCAGCGGCGGACTTCCCGCGGCAGACGGTCAGACGGTAGGGCTGTCCGTTGCAGGCGGAGGGGGCAAGGCGGACCGATTCCAGGATCGCCTGCAGCTTTTCCTCCTCTACGGGACGGACGGCGTCGTAATTGCGGCAGGATTGACGGGCTTGTGCGATCTCAAAAAAATTCATACGAAGCTCCTCAAAAGAAGATGTTGTGGTTACGGTAGTTCAAGGGCAGATCCTGCTTATACAGATGGGAATCGTTGGACAGGGTCAGCACGTTGGGATAAGAGACCTCAGAACCCGCAAATTCGATGACGGTAAAGGCGGAATGGGTCATATCGAAATGGGTGCTGTACAAGGGGTACGGAATATCCAGAACGCTGCTGAGAAAAAGCTTGCCGACGCCCTCGTGGGCAAAAACGGCGATTCGGTCGTTGTTCTCGCGGAGGACGCGGTAATTGTGATTTTCGTGATCGTGCTCGTAGCCCAATTCCTTCAGAAACGCATCGGTCTCCCCTTGGATCCTCAGAAAGCCCTCTTCGATGGAGGTCCCCGCAATTTCGGGGTGGGTATACCACTTATGCCCCAGATTGACCATTTCATCAGAATTGAACAGGCGGATATAAGACTCCAGACGGAAGACCCATTCCCGAGGCTTGGTGGGGTGAGGACGGGTCAGCTGAGCAAGGGCGAGGTCCTCGTGAAGCCAATCCAGCAGGACGGGCGATTTATGGAGAAGCTCGCAGGTGGGCTCTGCGGTGCGCTGAGCCCGAACGGAGGAAGAGGAATAGACGCGATCCACGCCGTAAACGGCAAGGCGACGGGCAACCGCCTCCGCCTGTCTCTCTCCCAGCGGAGTCAGATTGTCGGGATGATAAACGGGATGTCCGTGGCGTACGTAGATGAGAAGCATGAAAATCTCCCTTCACTGCAATCGCAATTTTCATCATTATAACACGAAAACGGGAAATTGTCAACGGCTATTTCCGGAATTATCAAAAAACCGCTCCGAAATAAACCGATACGGTATAAAAAACAGAGATAAAACGAGCTTCTGCTCTGAAATTTGAAAAAATTATACCCCATGACGAATAGAATGGAAATACCGTCGGGAGACACGATGGATCGGGCAATTTTATCCGAAGGACGAGCAGGATTGAAGATTGTCGGCGGAAATTCATAAAAGTTGACATTTTTTTTATGAAAAGCGGTTGACAAGTGGGGTTGATCTGTGGTATAATCAATATATTGCAATATTATACAGAGGTATCTGCTATGACCATCGTCCATTTACTCGAACGCAACGCCAAGGAATTCGAGCGGGATATCGCTTTGGTGGAGATCAACCCCGAGCAGCCCGAAACCCGAAAGCTTACCTGGCACGAATACGAACTGGTTGAACCCACACCCCGCGTGCGGCATTATCGCCGTGAAATTTCCTGGGGCGTGTTTAACGAAAAGGCAAACCGCCTTGCAAATATGCTGCGGCAAAACGGCATCGGCAAGGGGAAAAAGGTTGCCATTTTGCTGATGAACTGCCTGGACTGGCTTCCCGTATATTTCGGGATCCTCAAGACCGGTGCCCTGGCGGTTCCCCTGAACTTCCGTTATTCCTCCGACGAGATCGACTACTGCCTGAAGCTGGCGGAAGCCGACGTTCTCATTTTCGGCACCGAATTCATCGGACGCGTGGAGGCGGTAGCGGATGAGATCAGTAAGAACTGCACCCTGATCTATCTGGGCGCGGGCTGTCCCGCCTTTGCGGACGACTTCAACGATCTGATCTCCGAATGCTCGGGAACCTTCCCCGAATGCACGCTGACCGAGGAAGACGACGCCGCGATCTACTTCTCCTCGGGCACCACGGGATTCCCCAAGGCGATCCTGCACAATCACGAAAGCCTCATTCACGCCTGCCGCGTGGAGCAGGCGCACCACAACCAGACCAAGGACGATTGCTTCCTTTGCATTCCTCCCCTCTACCATACGGGTGCGAAGATGCACTGGTTCGGAAGCCTTCTGACCGGCTCCAAGGCGGTCATTCTGAAGGGCACCCGCGCGGAGACCATTCTGCGTGCCGCCAGCGAAGAGAAATGCACCATCGTGTGGCTTCTGGTTCCCTGGGCGCAGGACATTCTCAATGCGCTGGACCGTAAGGAGCTTGACCTGAAGGATTTTGAGCTTTCGCAATGGAGACTGATGCACATCGGCGCACAACCCGTGCCTCAGAGCCTCATCCGCCGTTGGCTGGAATACTTCCCCAATCAGCAATATGACACCAACTACGGTCTGTCCGAATCCATCGGTCCCGGTGCCGTGCATCTGGGCGTGGAGAACGTACACAAGGTCGGCGCCATCGGCGTTCCCGGATACGGCTGGAAGGTCAAGATCGTCTCCCCCGACGGTGCGGAGGTACAGCAGGGCGACGTGGGCGAGCTTTGCGTAAAGGGCCCCGGTGTTATGACCTGCTACTACCGTGACCCCGCCGCGACCGCAGACGCTCTGCGGGACGGCTGGCTCTACACGGGCGACATGGCAATGCAGGACGAGGACGGCTTCATCTATCTGGTGGACCGCAAGAAGGACGTGATCATCACGGGTGGCGAAAACCTGTACCCCGTTCAGATTGACAACTTCCTTGCAGCCCATCCGAAGATCAAGGACGTGGCGGTCATCGGTCTTCCCGACGTCCGTCTGGGC
>JAFPBP010000140.1 GCA_017424085.1 Clostridia bacterium | reverse complement strand
GTTATTCCTTTCAGATAGTTTTAATACGGAAGAGCGGGCGACCCTGAGGCCGCCCGTTCAAAATAGTCAAAATCAGTCTTCGAAGGGGAACTTGTACTGAGTCAGACCGAGCTCGTCACGGACGGCAATCATTTCCTTCTGGACGGCGGGGTTGATCTTAACGCCGGTGGTCTTGCGTTCGCACCAGGTGTCATATTCCTTTTCGCCTGCGGTGTAGATACGGTCGCAACCGGGAGCCTTCTGAGAACCGCGCAGATCGCGGAGGATCTGACCGGCAATCTTCTTGAAGGTTTCGAGACCCATGAATGCTTCGGGATCGATGGCGATGAACCAGTGACCCAGGTGGAAGGGGATCTTCTCGCCGTTCTCGCCGATGCCGGAGAGAGCCTTGAGGAAGTTGCCCTGCTGGAGAGCTGCAGAGAGGATTTCAACAACGGTAGCGTAGCCGTAGCCCTTGTAGCCTGCCAGCTCCTCGCCGATGCCGCCCAGAGGTGCCAGAGCAGCCTGCTCGGTGTCCAGCTCGGTGAGAATGGCAACCGAGTCAGTGTGGGGCAGACCGTCGCGACCGACGACCATTCCTGCGGGAGTGTCCTTACCGACACGAGCATAGTATTCGATCTTGCCGCGCTGAGTGATGGAGGTTGCGCAGTCGATGCAGAAGGGGAATTCCTCATCGGTGGGGAAGCCCACGGTCAGGGGGTTGGTTCCCAGCATGTTTTCTACGCCGAAGGTGGGAGCAATGGAGGGGCGGGCGTTGGTGCCGGTCATACCGATGCAGCCTGCCTTGGTAGCCATGGTTGCATAGTAGCCTGCGATACCGTAGTGGCAGGAGTTGCGGACAACGACCATACCGATCCCGTATTTTTTAGCCTTCTGAATAGCCATGGTCATGGCTCTGTAGCCGATAACCTGACCCATGCCGTCGTGACCGTCGATTACTGCGGTAGCGGCGAAATCCTTAATGACCTCAACGTTGGTGACGGGGTTCTGAATACCCGCCTTGATTCTGTCGAGATAAATGGGCTTAAAGCGGTTGACACCGTGAGATTCGATGCCTCTCTTGTCGGATTCCAGAAGAACGTCAGCACAAATCTGTGCGTCGGATCTGGGAATGCCGTAGCCAACGAAAGCGTCGGTTACGAAACTTGTGATTGTTTTCCAATCAACGTAACTTCTTTGTTCATCCATTGTGGACACACTCTCTTTCTGTGAAAATTTTTGGTTTTCCGCTTTAGAGTATAGCACATTTTTTCACGAAAGTCAATCGATATGCGTAAGATATTAAAGTTATTTTACATTTTCCGTTTTTTTTACGCAACAAACGCTTTTTTCTCGGGAAAACCTTGACTTTTTTCCTTGAATTTGGTATAATTACAGCGGTTTGAAAGAATCCTTGCGAATCCGGAAAAAAAAGGAGTGTGTTCCATGGTGCAGGAGCGTTATACGCGAGATCAGAAAATGATCGTCGTCTTATGCATGATCGCCTATACGGTTCTCTATTTCATGCGGCTGAATATTTCGGTTGCCCTCACAGATCTCGGTGCTGAGATGGCGCTTGACCGAGCCCAGCAGGGAGCCATTACGTCGGCGTTTTTCTGGAGCTATGCGGTCGGTCAGCTGATCAACGGATACCTCGGAGAACGGTTCCCTGCACGGTACATGGTGTTCATCGGCTTGTTTGCTTCGGGAATTCTGAATGCGGTTCTGAGCTTTACCGATTCGTATGCCGTAACGTTGTTTTGTTGGGGCTTGAACGGTTTGTTCCAATCCATGCTCTGGTCACCTATCGTAAAGTGTACTGCCCTGCATTTCTCCGAAAAGCAACGGGTCGTCGTTTCCTTTGCCCTGTCAATCACTCAGGTGTTGGGTTATATTTTGGGGTGGACCGTTTCTTATGTTTTGAATACCTCGGTCGGTTGGCGTTACGTGTTCCGTGCCCCTGCAATTCTCGGGATCGTCTTTGCCGTCGTCTGGTTCGTGCTGTTCCGTTACAGCTCCGGCGATGCTTCTCCCTCGGTTCGGAAGGAGAAGGGTGCGTCCCTGCTTCAAAGACCCGTTCTCGTGGTGTTCCTTGGCATTCTTGCGGTTTATTCCATTGTGTTCGGTCTGGTCAAATCCAGTATCGATACCTGGCTTCCCACCATGCTGACCGATCTTGGAAAATTGCCCGAAAGCGCGATTCTGGTTACGCTTCTCTTCGTTCCCATGCTGAACTTTGCGGGAATCCTTGTTTCCAAAATGCTGGTCAAGCGGCTTAAGGGCGATATTTACAAATCCATCCTTTCCCTCTGGCTTGGCGCTTTGATCATTAGCATTGCTTCGCTGATTCTTTTCCGCGTTCATCCCATTGCCGTGGTGTGCGCCGTTTCGATCCTGTTCGGCTTCGTTTACGGTCAGACGCCCCTGTTTACCTCCTTTATTCCCTTGGATTTTGCAAAATGGAATTGTGTGTCCACCGTTACGGGCTTCATTGATTTCGCCATTTATCTGGGTGCGGGTATTACGGGGATCGTCAGCGGTATCGTTCTCGGGGACGATTACGATTGGGTTGCCCTCGGTACCTATTGGCTGATCGTCCTTGCGGTGGGAATGGTATTCGCGTTGGGAGTTTATCTTTGGCATATTCGCCTGCGTAAGGTGATCAATCAGGAGGAATCTGAATGGGATTGAAGGAAAATCTGATCCGTCGCGGATATGATTTCGTCGAATTTGATACGAAAGAGGATGCTGCCTCTTATCTCTGCAATGCGTGTGCGGGGAAGACTGTAGCCTTGGGTGGCTCCGTGACCTTGTCCGAAATGGGCTTGTACGAAGGACTGCAGAAATCCTCGGTCTGCTTCTGGCATTGGAAGAACGATTCCCTTGCCGATGCCCGCACCGCCTCCGTGTACGTAACCTCCGCCAACGCGCTTGCCGAAACGGGGGAGATCGTGAATATTGACGGAAACGGAAATCGTGTTTCTTCCTCCATTTTCGGACATGAAACGGTCTATTTCATGGTTGGTGAAAACAAAATCACGAGTGACCTTCCCTCCGCCTGGGATCGGGCACGAAATATTGCGGCGCCGAAAAACGCCGCCCGATTGGGGAAGAACACTCCCTGTGCCGCAGACGGCGTTTGTCACGATTGTCAGTCTCCCCAATGTATTTGCTCGGTCATTACGGTTCATCGCCGCAAGCCCTCGTCCTGCAATGCGGTGGTTATTCTTGTACATGAGTCTCTCGGATATTAAAGCAGCTCCGTTCCGAATCGGGAGGAAAAGCCCACGTTGACCTGTGCCGTTTCCGAGGGACGTTTTCCGCTCGCCCAGCATCCGTCCAGCGCTTCAAAGGGTATTTTGTAGGCAAGTATTCCCGAATAGTAGGGAGCCAACGTGTACAGCGGATAAAACACAGCCAACGAATTGTTTGTCAGATAATAATTGGTTTCATTAAAGCATTGTTTTGCATTTCGGAGGGGATTCTCGAAAAAGGGAATCTCCTCCCGTTCCTTTTGTCCCGAAATCTGTCGCTCGATCTGCTGAAGGATTACCTTGCGATAGGGCGCGTTTTTGGTAAAAAAGTAGGGGAGAGGCACCTGCGATCCCGTCAGAAGATCCCAGGTGTTTCCGTTTCTGACCGTTGTCCCGTGGGGACCTCCCGTGTATTGGTATCGGTCGAAGACCACGGAGGTGAATCTCTGCTCCAAGCGTGTCGTTGCGAAGGTTCGGATCAAGGAATGTAGTGTAAAATCGTATTCCTGCTCCTCCGCCATGCGCGCTTCCTCCGATGCTTTGTGATAATATTCCGTGCGTGCCTGTCGGTTCAGCGCCCGCGCTTGCTTGCAGTAAAGATCGTTGAATCTGTATTCGCTTTGCTTGGAGAGAGGGCCCATGATCTGTGGATAAGATATCTTCAGCTCTAAAATCGCCTTGGTTCCACGGTACATTAAGGTTTCGATGCTCTCTCCGCTCATGGTCAGTTGCATGCGGTCAACCTCCTTTGCTTCAAGATATGCACCGTATTTTCGATGGATTCCCAACAGTGTTGTGAACTAAATATAACATTTCTCGGAAAAGACTTGCAATTTCCTGTCTTATTTGCTATAATAGTTCTTATGAATAAAACCGAAGTTTTGTCACATTTTCTACACAGTCGCGCTCCATCTGTGCGCTATAATGGAGGACGTGCAAAACTAAAAACTACAAAGGATGGATCATCATGTCTAAGAAACCCGCCGCAGAGAAGCGCATCGCTTCCAAGAATAAGGATACGGTCTGGTCTCCCGTCGTTAAGATCGTTGCCGCCGTTTGCGCCGTTATTCTTGTTGCCGCAATCGTACTCGCCATCGTGGCGCAGTGTGGTGTCTTTCGTCGCAACACCGTCGTTATGAAGGTTGGCGACTCCGAGATTTCCGCATTGGAGTTCAACTACGGCTATTACACCACGTTGAACGATTTCTACTACAACTATTACTACTACCTGAGCTACATCGGCTTCAACCCCTCCATGCCGTTGAAGAGCCAGACCTGCTATTTTGACAGCAGCAAGACCTGGTTTGAGTATTTTGTCGATCAGACCAAGGCTCAGTACGAGGAAGTGTATCTTCTGTACAACAAGGCTCTGTCTCAGCAGTTTGCCCTGACCGAGGAATCCAAGGCGGACCTGGATCAGGCTGTTGCTGATATTCAGAAGGCTGCCAAGGAAAACAAAATGTCGGTCAACGAGTATCTTGCCGCAATGTACGGAAAGAACATCACGCTCGACGATTACATCGAATTCTCCACCCGTCGTCTTATTTCCTCCGATTTCTATAACGCTTATATGGACGGTCTGAAGTACGAGGACGCTGATATCGAGAAGTACTATTCCGAGAATAAGACTACCTTCGACTTCGCCGATTACTACCTCTACAAGGTTGAAATCGAAAAGGATGAGAAGGAAGTTGATGCTTCCGCACGTGCCGACGCCATTAAGAATGCCGCTACCAGCGTGGATGCGTTCCTTGCAAAGATCAAGGAGCTTGAAGGTGATACCTTCACCGCTTCCGATTATCTGAAGGAAAACGGCGCTTACAACAAGGACGACGAAATGTCCAAGTGGCTCTTCGATGCAGAGCGCAAGGAAGGCGACGTTAAGATTTTTGAAGATGGCAAGGATGACGACAAGGTCTTCAACGTTGTCGTATTCTTGAAGTGTGCTCGTAAGGAATACCAGCTGGCTTCCATGCGTCACATCCTCTTCCAGGTCAACAATAAGACCGATGATAAGGGTAATCCCATTAAGGACAAAGACGGCAAGATCGAAACCGATGATGCAGAGCAGAAGGCTGAAGCCGAGAAGATTTTCCAGCAGTGGAAGGACAACGGCGCTAACGAGGATGCTCTTGCCGCTCTCGTTGAAAAGAACTCCGACGATACCGGAAGCATTGAGAACGGTGGTCTTTACGAGGACTTCGATCAGGACACCATGGTGGAAGAAATCACCGATTGGCTCTGGAAGGAAGGACGTAAGGAAGGCGATTGTGAGATCGTCAAGACCGAGTACGGCTACCATATCGTATACTTCAAGGGCTACGGTGAGATCAAGTGGAAGTCCGACGTTATTGCCACTCTGAAGTCCAACGACTACAAGAAGTATCAGGAAGGTCTGAAATCTGAATTCGAAATCACTTACAATGAAAAGGGTTTCTCTCAGGTTGGTTGATTTTTGAAGGAAAGGCGGGCAGCTTCTTTGCTGCCCGCTTCTTTGTGTAAAGGGGTGATTCCATTGGATCTGCGTCATTGTACGCTCTGCCCCCGTGCCTGTGGGGCGGACCGTGTTACGGGCAAGGGCGCTTGCGGCGGAACCGATTCGCTTCGCATTGCCCGTGCTGCATTGCATTTCGGGGAAGAGCCCTGCATCAGCGGTCAGCGAGGCTCGGGCACCGTCTTTTTCTCGGGATGTGCTCTCCGTTGCCGCTTTTGTCAGAATGCCGAAATCAGTCGAGGGGCGGTCGGGGAAGACGTAAGTATTTCCCGCTTATCCGAGATCTTTTTGGAGCTTCAGGCGCAGGGTGCCGAGAATATTAATCTTGTTACGCCTTCTCACGTGGCGCCCATGGTTGCAGACGCTCTGCGTGCGGTGAAATCCCGTTTAACCGTTCCGGTGGTGTGCAATTGCGGTGGGTATGAGTCAGATGAAATTCTGCGGTGTTTTGAAGGCCTTGTTGACGTTTATCTTGCAGATTTGAAATATTTCTCTTCTCATCTTTCCGCACGGTATTCCGATGCTCCCGACTATTTTGCCGTGGCGTCCCGCGCTCTTCCCGAAATGTTTCGTCAAACGGGTCCTTGCCGCTTTGACGATCGGGGAATGATGACGAAGGGGCTTTTGGTCCGTCACCTCGTCCTGCCCTCCTGCAAGAAAGATTCGGTTGCCCTGCTTCGATGGATCTCCGAAGCCTTTCCTTTGTCGGAGATCCGCGTCAGCCTCATGCGGCAGTATGCTCCCTGCGGAGATCTGACCGATTGCCCGGAATTGAATCGCACCTTGTTTTCGATGGAATATCAAGCGGTTCTGCGGGAAGCGCAGAAGCTTGATATCGTTGGGTATGCGCAGGGGCGCGGGTGCGATAATTTGTCTATGACCCCATCTTTTGATTTGACCGGTGTTCGAAAGGAGTAAGCTTATGAATCGCTACGTTCTCGGTCTTGATTTCGGTTCTCTTTCGGGGCGCGCTCTTCTGGTGGACGCGGGTACGGGGGAGACGGTTGCCGAAAGCGTGTACGAATATCCCCACGCCGTTATGTATCGAGCCCTTCCCGACGGAACTCCTCTGCCTGATGGGTCTGCCGTTCAGCATCCGCAGGATTATTTGGACGCCCTTTCGATTACCGTGCAGCGCGTGAAGGAGCTCAGCGGATGTAATGCGGATGAGATTATCGGCATTGCCGTGGATTTCACCTCAGCAACCATGCTTCCCGTGGATCGGGATCTGACGCCTCTTTGCTTTGATCCGAAATTTTCTTCTCAGCCCAAGGCGTATGTTACCATGTGGAAGGATCATACCGCCGCCCCGCAGGCAGAGCTGTTTGATCGGATCTGCAACGAAACGGGAGCTCCGTATTTGGCGTATTGCGGTGGAAAATGCTCTGCTGAAAATGGTCTTGCGAAGGTTTTGTGTATCCTTCAGACCGCTCCCGAGGTTTATCATGCCGCGTATCGCATTCTTGAGGCAGGGGATTGGATCACCATGCTTCTGACGGGCGAGGACCGAATGAGCTATAATTTTGCCGCCTACAAGCAATTTTGGGTGCGCTCTTTGGGTGGATATCCCTCCAAGGAATTTTTGAGAGCGCTGGATCCTCGGTTTGAGTTTGTTGTAGAGGATAAGTTTGGCGGGGATACGGTTACCCTCGATTCCCGCATCGGCGTTTTAACCGAATCCTACGCCTCTCTTCTCGGCTTGAAGGCGGGAACTCCCGTTGCCCCCGCTCTGATCGACAGCAATGCAGGCATTCCCGCCTGCGGTGTTTACGGGGAAAACGTGCTGACCATGATCGTGGGGACCTCCCTCTGTCACTTAGTTCAGGGGACGGAATTTCATGCGGAAAACGGATTTTTGGGAATCACCCCTGACGGTCTGTACGAGGGGTTGACCTCCTACGAGGCGGGGCAGTCCAGCTGCGGGGATCACATGGAATGGTTCCTGAACAACTGTTTGCCTGCTTCTTACACCGAGGAAGCCAAGACGAGGGGCTTGGGCGTTCACGCCTTGATGCGGGAGAAGCTGTCCGAGACCCGTCCGGGGGAATCGGGTCTCTTGTGTCTGGATTGGTTTAACGGGAATCGCAGTATTTATAATGATCCCGATCTGTCTGCGATGATTGTCGGAATGACGCTTCAAACGAAGCCCGAAGAGATCTACCGAGCCCTTTTGGAGGGAACGGCGTTCGGCACACGG
>JAFPBP010000139.1 GCA_017424085.1 Clostridia bacterium | reverse complement strand
GGTTGCGCTGTCCGCATTCTGTGCGCTGAGCGGGATCGAATCGAAGCGCAGGAGAATCTCGTCGGAAAGCCACCGTTCCTGGAGGACGCGAAGGAATTCCAGGGGAAGTTCGCCCTCCGGAAGCTCCCGAGATCCGCTCAAACGGAACCCCACGTGGGAGCCGTCGTCATATTCAATCAGAACGTCTACGCAAAATTCAACGCAGGAAACGTAAAAGTTTTCCTTCAAATGGTATTCACTTTGGCGGATAATATGGACCGTCCGATGTTCCTCCTCCACGGTCTTTCGGCTCTTTGTTTCCATATGTGAGCCGATATGCAGGGGACGATTTCCCGCATCGGAATCGCTTGTGGGATACATTGTCCCGTCAAGGTCGAGGATGTACGTATACCATTGTTCTTCCTTCCCCGAGCTACCCCCCTCAACGAGGATCGAATGCACGTCATCATCGCGGAACCATTGTTGATGCAAAACATCCTCAAACATCGTGGCGGAATACCCCGAAAAGGAACAGGTCAGATTGCGGAAGGAATCCCAGACATCCCTGCATACATAACCCTTTGCATCAAAAAACGGCTCTCGCTCCGCCATGAGAGACTGGTATAACGATTGAACGGAAGGGATTTTGCGAAATATATACGTCTGTATCAGAACCGAATCATAGCCACCGATCTTGCAACTGTCGGTGTACGATTCCCCCTGAAACGAATAGTTGTTTTTGAGCAATCCGTCCGTCGCCGGTTCCTTCGGAGAGAGCGAAACACCGTCAAAGGTCGGCACCCGCAGATGGTCGGGATGGATGGCGCGAACGCCCCGATCATCGGAGGAATATCGATTCAGGTACGCCTGCTGTTCGGCGGTCAACGGCTGCTCCTTTCTTAAAATGCGTTGAATTTCGGCAAGGGACATGGTCATATCCGCGGTACGATGGTCTGCGGAAGAGGGATTTGCGGGAAGGTACCATTCGGCATCCGGACGATTTTTCAAGAAGTCCTCATACCAAACCTCGTAATCATAGCGCCCCATATCCATCGTGACCCCGCCCGACGGATCGAAGGTATCTGTTGTTGCGGAAACGTCGGTACGATCGGAGCCCGAAGAGGTGTCGTCGCTCGTCTGCGGGCTCCCTTGGGGCGTGCAGGCGGACAGAAACAGGAGCGTTGCGCTCAGAAACAGGAGAACGACCGTTCTCAGCGCACCCATCGTCGTGTGTTTTTTCGTCTGAAGCATAAAGGGCTCCCTCCAAATTCAAATTCGGAAGAAGCCACGGCTGATTTGTTTTTTGTTGTTGCGGGGATGTATGGATTCCTCCGTGATTTTATTATACCATATAACTGCGGATTTGTCAACCCCCTCACATCTACGAAGGTCTTCGACACCGAAAAAACGAGAGACTTCCCCAAAAGGAAGTCTCTTGCATTTTTACAACAAAATCTCGTCGATGACGGTGCCGTCGGCGTCGGGGAGGGACCAGCCGCGGATCTTCGCCACGGTGGGAGCCATGTCCACCGTGTTCCGCCGCTCCACCACCGCCCCCGCGCGGAAGGAGGGTCCCACGCAGAGCATGGAGGGCTGGGGACCCCGATGGGGGAGATACCCGTGGGTCGCCCGCCCCAGACGGTAGTCGGTCAGATCGTAGGAGGTGTAGTAATCCCCCGTGACCCGAGGCCCGAAGGAGGTATAGCCGTCGGTCTCCAGAACGAAGGCGAAATCCCCTGCCAAATGGGTCTCCCGTTGGGCTTCTTCGGCGGTATAGCACCGCTCAAAGCCGTACAAGCCCGATGCCGCCGCCTCGGTGAAGAGGTCCTTGACGGCGTTGTAGGCTTCGGGGGAGGGATCGGTGAGGAAGACCTGCGCCGACGCGCCCACGGCTTTCACGTACGCCTTTTTGTCCACCACCTTGCCCGCCTCGTCTAGGGTCATCAGCCCTGCCCGCGACAGAAGCACGTTGGGGTGAGCGCAACGGATCATGTTCATCTGCCCGTGGTCGGAGGTGAGGATCAGATCGGTCTGCTCCCATTCTCCCATTTCCTTCAGGGCACGGACGATCTTTTCGATCCAATAATAGGTATAGTCCAGCTGCTCGGTGACGTATTCGTTGAACAGCCCGTAGCGATGGCGCATGCCGTCGATGCCCGCAGGATGGACCAGCAGAAGGTCGGGCTTATACTTAACCAGCATATCCCGCGCGCAGGCGAATACGAATTCGTCGCAGAAGGGATGCTGACGCTGATGCCCTTCGATATAATACAGATTGGGCTTGACGATCTCGTCGATGACCTGCTGAGAGGTGCCCATCCGCGCCAGTGCCACGGTGAGGGGCTCCTCGGGGGATTGGGACCAATATTCGGGGATGTTATAATCAATGGAGGGGTCCTGCCCCAGCACGGGCCAGAACACGTTGGCGACGGTTCCCCCCGCCTCCTTTGCCGCATCTGCCAGAGTCTTTGCCTGCAGATGATGCCGCTCCCAGGTCCAATCGGAGCAACCGAAGCCATCCACCTCGTTGTTATAAAGATGGGTCTTTTCGGGGTAGCATCCCGTGACCATGGAGGCGTGACAGCAATAGGTGATGGAGGGGTAGACGGTGTTCAACGTCTTGACCCAGCTTCCCTTCGCCATCAACTCCCGCATGAGAGGCTTGGTGAGAAGATACTCGTAATCCTCGGTGACGAGGGCATCGTTGGAAATGATGATCGTTCTGCGCGGCTTCATAGGATCTCCTTTGAACTCAGTGCCATTGGAACCAAAGCAGCATTTCGCTTTCGCTCCGATTCGCCATGGCGTAATAGGGGATCAGCGTTACGGGCGTTGCACAGCGGGTCTCGTCATTCTGACGGTACAGAACCCGATCATCCTCAAAGACGCGGCGGGTCGCCTTGCCCGTCAGGGTGGGAACGCCCAGCTCGGGATGGATGCCCAGCTTCCAGCGACTGCGCACGCTGATGCAGAGATCCCGCAGGTTGGCGCCGTTGTCGTGCCCCTCGGCACAGAACAGAATGGGGCCACGCTGGACCGCGCACCGTCCGCAGTTGAACAGAGCCTCGGGACGGGCTTCGTAGAAATGGACCTTCATGGGGAAATCCACCGAAACGGTCTGACCGTCCTCCACGTCGAAATAGGTATATCCCTTGTCGGTTTCGTACTTGCATTCGGTGCACCATCCGGGAACACGGAACGCAAGACGGGCGGATCCGCCCCGCAGGGTGACCGTGATCCTGCCGCGGGAGGGATATTTGGTCTCCATGATCAGAGTTCTGCCGTCGCCCAGATCCACGCGGCAATGGGCGTACTGATGCAGATAGACCGTATCGCCCTCCACGGAGCAGATATAATCGCCCAGCGCGGGGATCAGGCGCACGATGTTGGGCGGGCAGCAGGAGCAGGAGAAGACCTCCGAGCGCTGCATTTTGGGCCAACGGATGGCAGAGCCCCCGTTATCGCGGGTATGAAGATAAGGAACGATCTCCTGAGGATTTTCGTAATAGAACGCCTTGCCGTCCAGAGAGGTGGAGGCAAGAATGCTGTTGTAAAGAGCTCGCTCGATCACGTCGGCATAGCGGGAATCGGCGGTCATTTTCAGCATCCGCTGGGCGAAGAAGATCAGCCCGATGGAGGCACAGGTCTCGCTGTACGCCACCAGATTGAACAGATCGTAGGGCACGGTGAAGGCTTCCCCCTGCGCCGACGAGCCGATGGAGCCCGTGATGAACATTTTCTTCTCGGTAATGTCGCGGAACAGCGCCTCACAGGCGGCTTTCAGCTCTTCGTCTCCCGTTTTCTCCGCCGCATCCGCCATGGCGGTATAAAGATACACGGCGCGCACGGCGTGTCCCTTCGCCTCGGTCTGTTTGCGGACGGGGAGATGATTCTGGGCGTAATGTGCCTTTGCCCAGCCCCGCCCCTCGATCAGATCCCGCGGGTGAACGCCTCGCAGGTTGAGGAAATGCAGGGAAAGATCCAGATATTTTTTGTCCCCCGTGCAATCGTACATTTTCAGAAGCGCCAGCTCGATCTCCTCGTGCCCCGGAACCTCAAAGCCCGTGTCCTTGTCCTCCACGAAGCGCTTGGCGATATAATCGGCGTAACGCCCCAAGGCGTCCAGGAAGCGGGTCTCGCCCGTGACGCGGTAATGAGCCACGGCGGCTTCCATCCAATGCCCCGCGCAATACAGCTCGTGGTCATTCATGATCTTGAAGCGATTTTCCTGCTCCTGGGTCTGGAAATGGCTGTTGAAATACCCTTCGGGGGTCTGATTTGCCAAAAAGGTATCCACGATCTGATCGATCTTCACCTTCAGCTCTTCCTCGGGGAACTTGCTCCAGGTATAAAGCGCCCCCTCCAGCCATTTGGCAACGTCGGAATCCCAATACACGTGAGGCTGAAAGGGCTCGCCCTCCTTCCAATCACAGTTCAGAGCCGCAAAGCGCCCTGTTTCGGAAAAACGGTCGTAAACGGCGTTGACGGTGGATTCGCGGGAAAGCTCCTGTCGGCGACGCCAAAAGCCCCCCGTAATGTCAACGGCGGAATAATCGATGTGCTTCATGGGAATTTGCCTCCGATGATCAAGAATTTGCGACGATCAAAAGGGTGTTGAAGATCTCGCGGACTCCCACCACACCGGGGGTGCGGGCGTCCACGGGGAAGTTGACGATCTCAAAGCCGGAATCCTGCTTGACCAGGAAGGTGGAGGATCCGCCCCCGTCCAGATTGATGGCATTGACGGCGCCCAACTCCTTCAGCTTCACGGCAACGTCATACAGGGTCATGCCGTTGGAATGCTCGGG
>JAFPBP010000138.1 GCA_017424085.1 Clostridia bacterium | reverse complement strand
GTGGGACGTATTGCCGCAAAGGTCGGAAAGAACGTCATCGTTCAGGGCATCAACGAGGCGGTCAACGGCACTCTGATCAATGAATTCGAGGGTCAGAAGGGCTGCATCGTGACCGGCACCGTGGATCGCGTGGATGAATTCAACCGCGTGGTTTATCTGAACATCAACGGTTATTCCTTGCCCCTCAATCTGAGGGATCAGATCCCCGGAGAAACCTTCCGTGACGGCGATCACGTCAAGGTCTGCGTTTCCGACATTCGTCGCAACGCCAAGAGCCAGGAGGTCGTTCTGTCCCGCACCAATGCGGAATTCCTGCGCCGCCTGTTCCAGGTGGAGATTCCCGAGGTCGCTGACGGCGTGGTTCGCGTGATGGCGATCGCCCGTGAAGCAGGCTCCCGCTCCAAGGTTGCCGTCTGGTCCAAGAGCCCCGACGTGGATCCCGTGGGCGCTTGCATCGGACCCAAGCAGATCCGTATCAACAGCATTCTCTCCGAGCTGAACGGGGAGCGTATCGACTTGATCAAGTACAGCCCCGAGCCCGAGGAGTATATCGTTGCCGCGTTGTCCCCCGCATCGGTTCGCATCGTTGAGATCAATAAGAACGACCGCACCTGCCGTGTTTCGGTTGCGGCGGATCAACTCTCCCTTGCCATCGGTAAGACCGGTCAGAATGTCCGTCTCGCCGCAGGGTTGACCAACTATCACATTGATATCGTAGCGGAGTAAGCATGAAAAAGGATCAACGGCATAAGGGTGCCACGGTTCGGATGTGCTCCGCGTGCGGCTTGCGTGCTCCCAAGGGCGAGGTTGGATTTCTTCGTATCGTTGCGTCCAAGGACGGAACCGTCACCGTGGATCGGGACGGCACCGCACAGGGGCGGGGCGCGTACGTATGCAAGTCTCCCGCCTGCGTGGAAAAGCTGGCTCGCTCCCGCAGACTTCCCCGTCTGCTTCGCGCGTCCGTGCCCGAACCGATCTATGAAGAATTGCGTCGGGAGGCTTCGTCGGATGGAAAATAATCTGTTACCGACCTTGGGGCTTGCCCGTCGGGCAGGAAAGCTTCTGCTTGGGGTGGATTCGATCTCAGCATACCGTAAGCCCACCTGTCTTCTGATCTATGCATCCGATGCCTCACCTCGGGTCGCACGCGCTCTTTCCGAGCGACGGGACCCTTGCGTTACCCTGAATCTTACCAAGCAGCAGATCGGGAAAGCCGTCGGCTGCGGAGAGGTCGCCGTGGTTGCGGTGACCGACGCGGGCTTTGCCCGCCTCATAGGGAAAAAATTGGAACAGCTGGAGGAGAACGAATGAGTTTGTATCAAAAGTATCGCGTTCGCGAATTTGGAAAAGATTTTAATATGAAGCCCCAGGACGTTATGGGGCTGCTGGAGGCTCGCTACGGCGAAGCCCCCGCAAATCAGCAGGCGGTCCTGTCCGCCGATCAGTTGAACTATCTGTTTGACTATCTCATCGAAAAGAATCAGATCGCTACCCTTGCTACCTATTTTCAGTCGTATCAGGGGAAGGAATCCTATTCGGACCGCAAGCGCCGTCTGAAGCAGGAGGCGGAAGCGAAGAAGGAAGAGGCGGCACGTAAGGCGAAGGAGGAAGCCGAAGCCGAGCAGCGCCGTAAGGAAGAAGCAGCCGCCCGTAAGAAGGCTGAAGAAGAGGCTGCCCGCAAGAGAGCAGAAGAGGAAGCCCGTAAGAAGGAGCTTGCCGAAAAGAAAGCCGCCGAGGAGGAAGCCCGCAAGGCTGCCGAGGCGCGCCGCCAGCAGAATAATAAGAAGCAGCCCGCTCAGAAGCGCGATAATCTGAAGCGTGTGGAATTCCCCGCCAAGGAGGAGAAGCCTCAGGGTGGCGTGAATATTCTGTCGGGCGACGAGAAGCGCTCCGACTACGGCAGAGACGTTATGGTTGTCGATACCCGTAACGCCGCCGATTTCAACCGTGCCAAGTACGATTCCCGCATTGACGATATCGTAGGCAACCGCGACAATCGCGATTTCGGCAAGAGCAAGCAGAAGATCAAGCAGAAGAACAACAAGAAGCAGAACTTCCGCAGCCGCAAGGAAGACGAGCAGGCGAAGCTGAAGCGCATGGAACAGTACGAGCGCGATAAGAAGAAGCACCTGAGCAACATCGTTCTTCCCGAAAGCCTTTCGGTCAGCGAGCTTTCCGCAAAGCTTCGCACCACCAACGTTGAGGTCGTGAAAAAGCTGATGGAGCTGGGCATTATGGCAGGTGCCTCCCAGATCATCGATTACGATACCGCCGCTCTGGTTGCCGAAGAATTGGGTGCAAAGGTCACCAAAGAAGTCGTCGTCACCATCGAAGAACGCCTGTTCAACGATCACGAGGACGATGCCTCCGAGCTGGAGACCCGTCCTCCCGTCGTGGTCGTTATGGGTCACGTTGACCACGGTAAGACCTCTCTGCTTGACGCCATCCGCAACACCGACGTTGCCGCAGGCGAAGCGGGCGGTATTACTCAGCACATCGGCGCTTACAGCATCCGCGTCAACGGCAGAGATATGACCTTCCTGGATACCCCCGGACACGCCGCCTTCACCGCCATGCGTGCCAGAGGCTCCGAGGTCACTGACGTTGCCATCATCGTTGTTGCAGGGGATGACGGCATCATGCCTCAGACCGTGGAAGCCATCAACCACGCAAAAGCGGCAAACGTTCCCATCATCGTTGCCGTAAATAAAATGGACCGTCCCGCCGCAGACTATAACCGTGTTATTCAGGCTTTGACCGAATACGAGCTGGTTGCGGAGGAATGGGGCGGCGATACCATCTGCGTTCCCATCTCCGCTCTGACCCGTCAGGGCATTGATCAGCTGCTGGAAATGGTTATTCTCGTTTCCGATATGGCTGAATTGAAGGCGAATCCCAACCGCGAGGCGAAGGGTACCGTCATCGAAGCCAAGCTGGATAAGGGCAGAGGTCCCGTGGCGTCTGTTCTGGTTCAGAACGGTACGCTGAATTCGGGCGACGTTCTGGTTGCAGGCGCTACCGTCGGCCGCGTCCGCGTTATGACCAACGATAAGGGTCAGCGCATCAAGACCGCAGGTCCCTCCACTCCCGTCGAGATCATCGGTCTGTCCGACGTTCCCGCCGCAGGTGATCAGTTCGAGGTTGTCAAGGATGAAAAGATGGCACGCGAGCTGGTTGAAAAGCGTAAATTTGACCAGAAGCAGGAAACCTTCCGTGACCGTGCGAAGGTCTCTCTGGACGAATTGTTCTCTCAGATCCAGACCGGCGACGTGAAGACTCTGAATCTGATCGTCAAGGCTGACGTTCAGGGCTCCGTGGAAGCGATTCGCTCCTCTCTTCTGAAGTTGTCCAACGAAGAGGTTCAGGTTAAGGTCATCCACTCTGCCGTGGGTGCCGTCACCGAATCTGACGTTATGCTGGCTCAGACCTCCAATGCCATCATCATCGGCTTTAACGTCCGACCCGACGGCAACGTTCGTGCGCAGGCGGAAAAGGAAAAGATCGATATTCGTCTTTATCGTGTTATTTACGATTGTCTGGAGGAAATGGAAGCGGCAATGAAGGGTATGCTGGCTCCCAAATTCACCGAAAACGTTCTCGGTCACGCAGAGGTCCGTCAGACCTTCCGTGTTTCGGGCGTCGGCACCATTGCGGGCTGCTACGTGAAGGACGGTAAGATCCTGCGCTCCGCATCGGTTCGTCTGGTTCGCGACGGTATCGTAGTATACGAGGGCAAGATCGACTCTCTGAAGCGCTTCAAGGATGATGCCCGTGAGGTTGCAGAGGGCTTTGAATGCGGTATTGGTCTGGATAAGTTCAATGACGTGAAGGACGGCGACGTGATCGAAGCCTACGTCATGGAAGAGATCAAAGACTGACCGTTGGAAAGGAATCAATCGTGGGATCAAATTACAAGCAGAATCGGGTCAATGAGGAGATCAAGCGGGCGGTAGCCTCCATTCTTTCGGAGGTGAAGGACCCCCGCATCCCTCCCATGCCCACGGTGGTTGCCGTGGACGTTTCGGGAGACCTGAAATATGCGAAGATCTATCTGAGCTTCTTGGGAGAATATAATGAAACCGAGGTCCGTCGCGGACTGAAGGCAGCTACGGGGTACGTGCGCCGTCGCATTGGGGAAACCGTGCGTATGCGCAGCGTTCCCGAGCCCATCTTCATTCTCGACCGCTCGCTGGAGCAGGGCATTCGCATCAATGAAATTCTCAAAAATCTGGAAAACGGAAGCAACTGACCTATGAATGAATCGTATTGCGCCGCCTTTCGGGAGCTGTTGACCTATGATGACGTTCTCATCTTGGTTCACCGCAGCCCCGATGGCGACTGCCTTGGCTCTGCGTTTGCCTTAAAACGCGTGTTTGAAAATATGGGCAGACGGGCTTGCGTTGCCGCGACGGGAACCGTGGATCGGAATCTCCGCCACATTACCGACGGTGCCGAGGAGCTAAAGCCCCGTTTTCTGCCTTCGGTGATCGTCTCCGTGGACGTTGCCACCAAGCAAATGCTGGGGCCCGACCTTGCGGCATACGCCGACTCGGTGGATTTCAGCATTGATCATCACTACACGAATACGGAATACGCCCGTGAAAACATCGTCGTGGGCGCCGCCTCCTCGGCAGGGGAGGTGCTGTATGACCTTTTGGTTGCCTGCAACGTGGAGATCGACGACGTGATCGCCGAAAAGCTTTACGCCGCCATTGCCTTCGATACGGGCTGCTTCCGTTATTCCAATACGACCGCGCATACCCACGCCGTCACCGCGGATCTCCTGCGCCGTTCCTTTGACGCTCCCGCAGTCGTGCGTAAAATGTTTGATATTGTTCCTTTGAGTCAATTACGTATGGAGCGCGTTGCCATGGACGCTCTGCGGATCTACGATAACGGTGCCGTGGTTCTGTTGCCCATCACCCGTGCCTTTCTGGAGTCTCAGGGTGCCACCGATGAGGACGTCTCCAACATGGTGTCCCTCATCCGTCGCATTGAGGGCGCCGCAGTTTGCGCCACGCTGAAGGAAACGAAGGAGGGGGACGTGAAGGTCTCCCTGCGCTCTGCCGATGACGTCTTTGACGTTTCTGCCGTTGCCGCTGTTTTTGGCGGAGGCGGTCACGTAAAGGCGTCGGGTTGTCTGATCAAGGACACCATGGAAAACGCCGTGGAGCGGTTGCGCCTTGCCATTGAAGACCGTCTGCCTTCCGAGAGAAGGGGGTAATTGCAGTGATTCTCTTGGTGGACAAGCCCGCAGGAATGACTTCCCAGCGGCTGGTGTCTCAGATCAAGCGGGCAGCGGGCGGAAAATTAAAGATCGGGCATACGGGAACCCTTGACCCCATGTGCACGGGCCTTTTGCCCGTTTTGACGGGTAAGGATACGAAGCTGACCCAATTTTTCCCCCATACCAAGGCTTATCTTGCTTCGATCCGCTTCGGGATCAAGACCGATACTGCCGATGT
>JAFPBP010000137.1 GCA_017424085.1 Clostridia bacterium | reverse complement strand
CACCTACATCTTCGAGATCCCCGAAGAGCCCGTCCCCGAAACCTCCGATCGCACCCTCTACGGCGCCATCGCAACCGCTGTCGCGACCATCGCCCTCGGCGTTGCCGTGCTGCTCAAGAGAAGATCTCTTCTTGAGGATGCCGAATAATCGGAGCTTTGTAAGAAGCGTTGAATTCCAATAAAAATACCGTCCCACGGAAAGTCCGAGGGACGGTTTTTTATGTCTTCTTTGAAAAAAAGACCTCTCCGCAGAGAGGTCTTGAGGGGATTACAGAACCAGAGAGGGGGCGGTGTAAACGCGGGCAGCCAGCTCCTGATTGAGCATATAGAGGCTCTTGGGATCGGAGCCGAACAGATCCAGCTTGGTGATCAGATCGTTGGCGTTGGTCTCCTCCTCGCCCTGCTCCTTGACGAACCAGTCCAGGAACTGCATGGTGCGGAAGTCGCGCACCTCGTACGCCGCCGCATAAATGTCGTTGATCAGGGAGGTCACGTATTCCTCGTGCTCCAGCCCCGCCTTCAGCACGTCCATGTGGCAGGTGAATTCCTTATCGGGCTTTGCGATGGCTTCCAGAGTAACCTTCTGATTCTCGTTCTGCAGGTATTGATAGAAGAGCATGGCGTGATCCCGCTCCTCCTGCGCCTGAACCTTATACCAGTTGGCAAAGCCGTCCAGACCCGCATCCTCAAAGTAGTTGGAAAAATCCAGATACAGATAGGCGGAATAGAATTCTTTATTGATCTGCTGATTCAGCAATGCGTGCACTTTTTCATTCATCATAGTTCATTCCTCCAAGGTAAGATTTTCGGTAATTTTATTATATCACATTTTTTCAAAAAATTCAATGGGGTTTTTATTTTTGTTACAATTCCTTTTTGTGCAGGGACTATTGGAAGATCGGTCCGTCCTTTGCGCCGAACGGGCACCTACCGATTTGGCGGCGAGGCGGGTCCCCTCGGAGCCGAGGTCGGTTTTTGACTTATGACATAAGGATCCGATCGATTTCTGCCAGCTCTTCGTCGGTAAGGGGTTCGTAGGTCAGTGCTCGGACGTTTTCCTCGATCTGCTCGGGCTTGCTGGCTCCGATCAGCGCGGAGGTCACTACGGGGTCCCGCAGCGTCCATTGGAGCGCCATCTGTGCCATGGTCTGCCCGCGGCGGAGCGCGATCTCATTCAGAGCGCGAACCAGGGCAAGCCGTTCCTCGGTCACGTCCCGTTCCTTCAGATAGCGGGGATCGTGAACGGCGCGGGAATCTGCGGGGGTGCCGTTCAGATATCGGTTGGTGAGGATCCCGTTGCGCAGGGGCGCAAAGGCGATGCATCCGATCCCCTCATCCTCCAAAACCTGCGTCAGCCCGTGCTCGATGGAGCGATTCATCATGGAATAGTTGGGCTGATGGATCAGCATGGGAGTTCCCAGACGGCGCAGGGTCTCCGCGGCGATGGCGGTCTGCTCGGCGTTATAGTTGGAAACCCCCACGTACAGAGCCTTCCCGCTCCGAACGATGTGATCCAGCGCACCCATGGTCTCCTCGATGGGGGTGTTTGGATCGGGGCGGTGATGATAAAAAATATCCACGTAATCCAGATGCATCCGCTTCAGGGATTGGTCCAGACTTGCGATGAGATATTTGCGGCTTCCGTTGTTTCCGTAGGGGCCCTGCCACATGTCGTAGCCCGCCTTGGTGGAGATGATCAGCTCGTCGCGGTGGGGACGCCAATCCCGATCCATGTGAACGCCGAAATTCCGTTCCGCTTCGCCGTAGGGCGGACCGTAGTTGTTGGCAAGATCAAAGTGGGTGATCCCCAGATCGAACGCCTTGCGCAGCAGGCTTTGCTGCTGTCCAAAGGGGGTGATGTTGCCGAAATTGTGCCAAAGCCCTAAGGAAATGGCAGGAAGGAGAAGTCCGCTGCGCCCACAGCGGCGGTAGGACATGCGTTCGTAGCGGTCGGATGCGGGCAGGTAATTCATAAAAGCTCACCTTTCATTTCGTTCTGTAACGTTTTGATCAGCGCCTCCAGCGCCGCCTCCAATTCGGGCAGCTCGGGGTGCCATTTCTTTTCCCATTCCAGCGAAAAGGCACCCTTGTACCCCTCCGCCAGCAAGGTCTGAACCATGGCGTTCAGCTCCAATTCCCCCTCCCCCGGAAGAACCAAGGCTCCGTTTTTCACGTCCTTGAGATGCACGTGACGGATCTGCGGGGCGAAGGCACGGATAAACTCCCGCCAGGCGGCGCCGTAGGGCTTGTGGGTGTGGCACACGTCCCAGATCAGCCCGAAGGAGGAGAATGCTCCGCAGGCGTCACAGATGGGGCGCAGGCGCTCGACGGTGTTGAAGTCCCCGTGGACCTCCAAAAGCACGTCCACCCCCGTCCCCTCCGCTTCGCGGCAAAGGGTGGAGATGCCGTCGATGACCCGCGCCGTGCAGGCGTCGGCAGGCTCCACAAGGGAATTTCCGAACACGCGAAGGGCACGGAAGCCCAGATCTTTGGCAATGGCAAGGGAGGCTCGCCCCTCGTCCAGCGCATCCCGAAGCTTTTCGGGGGTATGGAAGGCGCAGGAGGTGCCCAGCACCAGCGGAGTTACCCCTGCGGCACGGAACGCCTCACGGGTCTGCGGGGCGGCGGAGGGGGCAAAGGCGGGGATTTTGCGGTTATCCAGCTCGCCGTCCATCCCCCGCACCTCCAGAAAGCCGATTCCGTAGGTCTTTGCCAAGGACAAAATTGCCTCTAAGGAGCGGTCGGTGCACCCCAGGGTGGAAAAACAAAGGTTCATAGATCATCCCTCAATTCAAATTCTACGCAAAACAGAGGTTTATCGGATCTGTTCCAGGGAGAAGCGGACCTCTGCCTCGGCGCCGCAGTCGGCGGAGAAGCACAGGCGGTACAGGTGATCCTGTCCCCAGGGGCGGCAAAGCTTGGGGTCTCCCTCGAACTCCTTGCGCTCCACCCGAACGGGCAGATCTGTGCGCAGGAAAAACTTATCGCCCAGCAGGACGCCGCCCTCGGTGGGGGTGGGGGTGAGGAGGGTGATCACGTGCTCCTCGAAGGAATTCCCGTCCCGAGAGAAGCGGAAGGAATCGACCCAGGAAACCCCGTCCTCGCAAATGGAGATCCTGCGCTCCGCCGCGCTCAGTCCCGCCTCCTTGGGATAGGCGTCGGCGAAGGAGACGTGGGTGGTCTTTTCGGCGACCTCAAATCGGTCGGCGCAGAATTGCTTGCCGTTCATTTGCTCGGTTTGGTTGAACAGGGGCAGGTTGTGCCATCCCGACTGCATGGTCCAAATGGTATAGCGGCGACCGGAAAAGGTGTCCTTGGTATAGACGCCGCATCCCGGATCCACCAGCACGGGTGCCCCGTCGTAATAGACCATAAAGCTGCCCACGTCGTTATGGTTGTGGCTTTCGTTGTTGTGTCCTCCCTTGGCGGCGTAATACCAATTCCCCGCCCGCACGTAAGCGGTCTGCAGATTGGGGAGAACGTAGCATTCCTCGGGAACGAAATCGCCGACCTGCTCCATTTCCTCGGCATAGATCAGGGAGAGCACCGATTCGTAGACCGTATTGCATTGCTGCCAGGAGCCGCGCAAGCGGCGAAGGGTGGCGCCCAGACGGCAAAGTCCCTCGTCTCGGATCGCTTTTCCGAAGCCGTATGCACCTGCGTCCAGATTCCCTCCGAACAGGCTGGGACAATCCGCAAAATTCGCGGCGCGCCGTCCTCGGATGTTGGCGGCGGTCATGTACCGTCCGATCCGCTTCAGCTTTTCGTCGCCGAAAAAGTCAATGGCGCCCGCCGAGGCATCGTACAGGGTTTTGCAGAACAAAAAGAGCTTTGCCCCCGCCACCGTCCAGTAGTCGGGGCCCTCGTCGCATCCGCCGTCCTCGGGCATGACGCGGTAATAGACGTTGATCTCCTTGAGCATTTTTTGAATTCCCCGCTCCACCACAGACCGACGCTGATCGGTGGTCAGCCAGGCGATGAGAAGATTGGACAGGATCCACGGGTTCCAGTTGTTTACGTTCTTGGAGCCGTACCCCATCCACCAATAATCCGCATGGTTCAGATAGGGCTGAATGATGCGGCGGTCCATTTCGTATTCGATCCGATCCATCAGGCGGGGACAGTATTTTCGGATGGAATCCCCCAAAATATGATAGATCATCGCCACGTTTTCTGCGGTTTGCGCGGAAAACAGATCAAGATGGGGATCGGCGGCGTTGGGGATGGTGTCTCCGGAGCGGGTGGGGGCGGAATGGGCGGACAAGCCCCAATAGGTCTCCTCGCAGATCAGGAACAGCCCGTCGCACAGATCGGGCAAAAACCGTCCCTTGTTTTCTGCAACCTCTCCGAAGAACAAGGTTATAAGTGCTCTTCTGCGGGCAAAATGCGGATTCTCCTGCGCAAGGCGGTTGCCCGAGCGATGAAATTCCATGTACTGGGATGCGCGGATCAAGGGCCATTCGAATCCCAAGAGCGCTTCCGCATTGCGGATCTGAGCCTCGGTGGTATGCTTTTCCCAAAAATCCCGATCCGAAGCCGAGGGGAAAATGCGGGGCAAAAACGTAATATCCCGCAGATCGTGTTGCTTGAGCCAGGTCTGAAACATGGTACATTCCTCCAATCACTATTATTGTACCGCATTTTCTGCGAAAGTGTTAGGAAAATACGGGGAAAGTGTATGTAAATCTTGCTTTTTGCAAAAAAGTGTGGTATAATGGAGAGGAAAGGAAGGGGTGTGGACGCATGTACGTATTATCTGCCCATTATTGGGAGCAGGCGGTGTCTTCGATTTCGTATCATCACGATTGGCATCAGCTGATCCTGATCACGCAAGGAACGGTGGCGTTGACCGTGCGGGGAGAGGAGATCCTCGGGACGGAGGGGGATCTTCTGGTGCTCGGTCGGTTCGAGGAGCATGCTCTTCGGGCGCTGAGCCCCGATTATAAGCGCTATCTTTTGTGTATCTCCGCCGATGCGCCCCACGGAGGGCAGGAGGATCGGCTTCTGTCTGCGCTGATCACCAACCGTGCGGCGGGCTTTCGTCGGGTGATCTCTCTGGGAGAGGGGCGGCAGGAGGTGGAGGCGTTGTTTGCCTCCATGGTCCTTGAATGCGAGCGAAGGGACGCCTATGGAGCGGAGATGGCGGACCTTCTGTTCCGTCAGCTGCTCATCGTTTTGTATCGCCACGCTCCTGCGTTGTTTGAGGATCGGGGACCCTACACCCGCTTGTCCGACGGGGTTCGTCGCCGTCTGGAGCGGGATTACGGGGAGCGGATCACGTTATCCTCCCTTGCCGAGGAATTTCACGTGAGCCCCTCCCACCTGTCTCATTTGTTCCGAGCCGTAACGGGGTATTCGCCCATTGCGTATCTGGTCAACGTGCGTCTGTCCGAGGCGAAGCGATTGCTTGAAACCTCCGATCTTTCGGTGAAGGAGATCGTATTTCGGTGCGGGTTCAGCGACGAGAGCAATTTTGCCCGCACCTTCCGCCAACGCACGGGGCTGACCCCCGTGGAATACCGCCGCGCCGCCCGAAGCCGACGGTAAGATCATTTCCGAACCAGATATTTTCGCATGTCAATGGCGCACGCCACCAGAATGATCAAGCCCTTGATCACGTATTGCAGGTTGGAATCGATGCTCAGAAAGGTGAGCCCCACGAAGATGATCCGCAGCAGGACCACCCCGAGGATGACCCCGCGGATCTTGCCGATGCCGCCCACGAAGGATACGCCCCCGATGACGCAGGCGGCGATGGCGTCCAGCTCGTAGTTCAGCCCCGTGGCGGCGCTGTTGGAGCCGATGCGTGCCGCCTCAATGAAGCCCGTGACCCCGTATAGGATCCCCGCAAGGGTGAAGACTCCGACCGTGACCCCCGTCACGTTCACCCCCGACACCCGCGCCGCCTCGGGATTGGAGCCCACGGCGAACATGTTCTTCCCAAAGGTGGTCTTGTTCCAGACGAACCACATCAGAAGGGTGATCCCCACGGAATAGAACACGTAGTTGGGAATGGCGGTGGAGCCGATGCGCAGAACGCTTCCCGTGATGAATTCGGTATAGGATGCGTCCAGCCCCGAAATGGATTGCCCGTTGTTGGAGCCGATCATCAGATACATGAGAAGAAGCCCGAAGATGATCAGCTGGGTCGCCAGGGTGACGATGAAGGGGTGGAGGCGGAATTTTGCCACGCAGAAACCGTTGATCAGCCCGATCAGCCCTCCCATGGCGAGGGCAAGCAGAATCACCGCCCACAGGGGCAGGGTCTGCAGGGCGGGGAACATTTTGTTGGGGTAGCCCGAGGTCTGCAGCAGCGATGCGGACACGCAGGCGATCAGTCCCACCGCCCGTCCCGCCGAAAGATCGGTGCCCGACAGGATGATGGCGCCCGCAATGCCCAACGCAAGGGGCAGATTCGCCGCAGAAAGGGACAGAATGTTCACCAGCGAGGGCACCGACAGAAAGCGCGGATCGTAAATGACGATGGCGACGATGGCGGCAATCAAAAAGAGATAAAGGGAGTTGTTGATGAAAAACTCCCGACGGCGCTCCCGCAGGGCGCCTTTGTTTTTTTGCTTCATAAAAAATCTCCTTTACACGTATTTCGCCGCCAGCGTCATGATCTGCTCCTGGGTGGCGTCCCTCTCCGCAAAGCCTGCCACCCGTCCGCCCGACAGGACCATGATCCGATCGCAGATGCCCAAAAGCTCGGGCATTTCCCCCGAAACCATGATCACCGATCGCCCCTGCTTTGCAAGGTCGGTGATGATCTGATAGATCTCGTATTTCGCTCCCACGTCGATGCCCCGCGTGGGCTCGTCCAGCAATAGGATCTTGGGCTTGGTGAGAAGCCAGCGCCCGAAGATGACCTTCTGCTGGTTTCCGCCCGACAGGGCACGGATGGGGGTTGCCGCCGAGGGGGTCTTGACCCGCAGGGAGGAAATGATCTGTTCCGTATCCCTCTTCATGGCGCCTTGGGAGAGCCAAAATCCCCGCAGATAGTTCCGCAAATTGGAGATGACGGTGTTTTCGGTGATGCTTCGGATGCCGAAGATCCCCGTGGCGCGCCGCTCCTCGGTGACCAAGGCAAAGCCGTTGGCGATGGCTTGGCGGGGCGTTTTGTTTTCAATGGATCTTCCTTCTAAGATCAACGCCTTCGCCGATTTCTCCGAAAGCCCGAACAGTGCCTCCAGCACCTCGGTGCGCCCCGATCCGTCCAGCCCCGCAACTCCCAGGATCTCGCCCTTGCGAAGGTCGAAGGACACGTCTCGGAGAATCGAATGCTTTCCCGTCAGCCCCCGCACGGTCAGAACCGTCTCTGCGGGGGTGTTTTCCTTGGGGGGGAACCGTTGGGTCAGCTCCCGCCCCACCATGAGGCGGATGATGGCGTCGGTGGTCAGGTGCTTGGCATCCTCGGTGGCGACGGTCTTCCCGTCCCGCATGACCGTAACCGTATCGCAGATGCGAAGGATCTCCTCCATTTTGTGGGAGATATAAACGATCCCGCAGCCGTCGTCCCGCAGGCGTCGGATGATGCGGAACAGCTGCTCCGCCTCTTCCTCGGTCAAGGATGAGGTGGGCTCGTCGAAGACGATGACCTTCGCTCCGTAAGAGACCGCCTTTGCGATCTCCACCATCTGCCGCTTCGAGACCGAAAGGGTCTCCATGATGGCTTTGGGATCGGTGGAGATGCCAAGATCGTCAAACAAGGCTTTCGTGTCCTTCTGCATTTTTCGCTCGTTGACCACGCCCCAACGGGTGGGATAGCGCCCCAGCCACAGATTGTCCGCCACCGACCGCTTCAGCGCCTGATTCAGCTCCTGGTGGACCATCGCCACCCCTTGCTCCAGGGCTTCCTTGGAGCTTTTGAAGGAGACGGGCGCCCCGTTGAGGGTGATCTCTCCCTCGTCCATGGCGTAGATCCCAAAGAGGCACTTCATCAGCGTGGATTTCCCCGCCCCGTTCTCTCCCATCAGCGCATGGACCGACCCTCGCTTCAGGGTGAGGCTCGCCCCGTCCAGCGCCCGCACTCCGGGGAAGGACTTGGAAATGCGGGACATTTGCAACAAAACGCCATCGTCCATGGGCTTATTCCCCCGTGTAGATTCCATAGGAGATCCGTACCTTTGCCGCCCCTTGGTCCACGTTGTATTCCCCCGTGCCCTCCAGAAGCGACCGCCCGTTCAGGGCGTTGTCGATGAGAACCTTCATGCAATCCGCCATGGCGCCCCCGTCCTGGATGATGGTTCCTGCCATCTGTCCCTTGCGGATCAGCTCCTTCGCCGCCTCGATGGCGTCCACGCCGAACACGGGAATGGTGGTTGCCCCCTGCGCTCCCGTGTTGAAGCCGGCGCTTTTCAGGGCGGTGATGGCGCCCTCCGCCATGTTATCGTTGTTGCAGATGACCAGCTCGATCATATTTCGGTTGGCGGTGTTATAGCTTGTCAGCGCCGTGGTCATATATTCGTTGGCGGCTTGGGCGGACCATTTCCCCTCCCGATCGGGGAGATATTTGTCGGGGTTTGCGGAATCGTAGAAGACGAGGGCGGGCTTGCCTGCGGCGGATAACTTCTTATTGGCGTTCTCCACCGAATAACGGGTGCGATAGATGGCTTCGTTGTTGCCCTTTTCGCCCATGAAAAGCACGTAGGAGATCTTCCCGTCCCCGTTCAGATCGGTTTTTTCATAGTGTTTCACCAGATAATCCCCGATCATAT
>JAFPBP010000136.1 GCA_017424085.1 Clostridia bacterium | reverse complement strand
TCTCCGTACAAAGGATTGGTCACGTCGCAGGCATAAACAATTTGTGCGGGGCAGGAGATCATTTCGGAGGCGTCGGCGCGAACGATCTTTTGGAGCATTCCACCGCCCGCCCCCAAGGGCAAGAGACGGTCTTCGCTATCGTAAAAGGCAACGCCGAGGGCTTGCAGAGCACCCAAGGCTCCGTCGGTGGTGGCACTTCCGCCCAAGCCGACAATAATTTTTTTACACCCTCGGGCAACGGCGTTACGAATCTGCACACCAACACCGTAGGTAGACGCCCGCAGAACGTCCCGCTCCTCGGGGCGAAGATCGGCAATGCCCGCCGCCATGGCGGTCTCGATCACGGCGGTGTCTCCGTCGTCGATCAGAGCGTAGGCACAGGATTTTTCCACACCGAACAGGGCGGGAACCGACTCCCGAATCAGTTGTCCGTTGCAGGCGGAGGCAAGGCATTCCGCCGTGCCCTCTCCTCCGTCCGCCATGGGGATCAGATGAGCGGACGTGACTCCTGCGGCGGCAAAGCCGCGGCGCACCGCCTCGCATGCCTGCGGGGCGGTAAGGCTTCCCTTGAACGAGTCCATGGCTATGACGATCTTCATTGCTTTCCCTCCACGGCGTTTTTGATATATTCCAGAATGCACAGGCTCATATCCACACCGGTGCAAAGATAACTGCTCTTGAAATGAGGATTGGAATTGACCTCACAGACGATGGGATCCCCGTCGGGTCCGAAGAGGAGATCCACGCCCGCAAAGTCCAGCCCGATGGCGCGGCAGGCGGCAACGGCGATCTGCTCCTGTCGGGGCGTCAGATCGAAGGGCTTCATGCTGCCACCGTTGGAAATGTTGGAGCGAAAATCGTTCTCGTTATACCGAAGCATGGCGCTCACCGCACGGTCTCCCACCACGTTGACACGAACGTCCCGCCCCACGCTGGAGGAAATGAATTCCTGCATAAGAAAATCCTTGTGTCCCATACGATCTACGATCTGCTCCGCCTCGGCGGCGTTCTGCGCCAGATAGACCTGCTGACCGAAGGAGCCGCAGGCTTCCTTGAGGATCATGGGATACCCCAGGATCTCCCCTGCCCGATGGAGGAAGGACTTGTTGCAATAGTTGACTCCTTCAAAGGTTTTGGGGGCGATGACCGTTTTGGGCAGAGGCACGCGATGGCTGAGACAAAGGGTGGTCAGGATCTTATTATCGCAGGTCTCCACGGCAGAGGCGGAATTGAACAGACGAAGCCCCTTCTGCTCCAGACGGCGGGCAAGGAAGATATCCTTATCCCAAAAGAGCACGAAATCGGGCAGATCAAACTCCGCAAAATCCGATTCCACGTGGCACAAAAGAGAATCCGAGGTTCGGATCTCCAGATCGATCTCATACCGTTGAGCGGCGTTTTTCAAAAATTCGTACAGCTCGTGAAATTTTTTCGATTCCACAAAGCTGTTGACGATCAACCAACCGAGCATTTTCTCTCTCCTTTTCGCATTACGCACGCATGTTTCGCTTGGACGACAGGTTAAAATACAGAACCACGGGAACGGCAACGAGGGACAACAACGCAGAGACGATCACCGACGAATCGGTGAAAAGATTGGTGGAAAACAGAGTCAACAAAATGGGGACGATCTGCTCGTTGATGCTCTTGATGAAGATAAAGGAGGTGTCGCGGTCGATCTTCAAGGAGGAGGACAGATCCATGATTCCGAGCCGTCTTCGGATGTGCGCGGGAATGCCCACCACCAGATCGGGGGAAATGGGAAGATTCGTTTCCAGAAACGCCTCCCCGTCACTCAGCTCCAGAACGCGACAGCTGACACGATTGCCTTTATACTGCAAGATAACCTTATCCATCTCGTCGATGCCCAAAAGGTTCATGTTGGAGCGGGTCATGCGGACGATATCCAGTCCCTCGTCGATATCGTAGGGGCGGCGGCAGACCAGGGAAATGGTGCTCTTTCCCACGTAAAAATCGCAAACACGGCGAAGGATCCCACCCGAGCTCAGGCGGGTGGACTCGGGGACGGGGACGATCTTGATATCCGAGGGGCACTCCTTGGCGACGATCCGCTTAGCAGCCATTTTATCGTTATAGGACGCGGACTTGTCCAACACATGATCGTTGGATCCGTAGAGGGCGTGAATGACCCGATAAGCATCGGATTCGGGATCCAAGGTCTTTTCCAAAAGGTCCCATTGACAATCGGTCAGATACTGAGGAACCTCCAAGCCCAGACAGATACGTTGCTTTCGGCTCAGACGAACGGTACCCTCATCCAAAGAGGGATCCACGTAAATGTGAGAGCGCCGAACGACGATGCTGTCATGGGAATACGTATTGTACACCTCAAACAGACGGAAGGGAGACCCCTCAAAATCGCAAAGAAGGCCGTTGGCATCCGCGGGAGAGATCATCAGATCCCCCTCCCGAATATGGTCCACCTTCTGAGGCTTGGTCTTGGAGAAGGTGTGATCCTCGTAACGGCAAAGCAGGGCTTGATCCCCCTCCGACAGAGACAAAAGCCCCTGCAGGTAAGGACTGGCGCAAAAGGTTCCCTCCGAAACCGACGAGGGCTGCAGGGAAACGTTGCAGGAGGCGCCGTTTGCGGTATTGATCAGACACAGCTTTTCAAACCGCAGGGATTGATACAAAGGCGCGGGAACATAGATCACGTTCAGCCGATCTCCCGCAGAGAGACCGCCCTTTCCATAGCGCAAAGAGTAGGTTTCTCGGAAGAGAGAGACGGCGCTGCTCTTGTGCAAAACGCGAGCCTGCCCGTTTTCGATCAAAAAGGAGGATTTATTCTGCTTCATACGGCACCGTCCCGTTGATTATTTGAAATGCGTTGTACGATTTCCGCCAAGGCGTCGAAGACGATCTGCGGAGAGGCATCTCCCCCGCTCGACCAGACGAGAGAGGAGTTGATCTCAATCTGCAGGGCGGTAATTCCGCATTCTGAAAAAACGCAGGAGGATACCGTCCGCGGGGAGGAGGCGTTAAAGGGAACATCCAGCGCCACCGTGCCCGAAAGGCGGGAGGAAAACGCCCGAAGCGTTTCATCCAGCAGATCCTGCCGCACCACGTGCTTCATTTTTCCCGTGCCCACGTCGATCATCACGTCCCGATGGGGCGCCAGCTGATGGAGATCCAAGAGAAGCAGGATCCCGTTTTGCTTCACGTAATCGCACAGCGCACGCTTGTAGGGAGAATCGTAATCGTAATTGGCGTCGTCGCCG
>JAFPBP010000135.1 GCA_017424085.1 Clostridia bacterium | reverse complement strand
TCCATCGCTCATCCCGAATTCACCTTTGCCAATTTCGTGGTGGGAGAATCCAACCGTCACGCCCACGCCGCCTGCCTTGCGGTGGCGCAGAACCCCTCGGGCGCCTACAACCCTCTGTTCCTGTACGGCTCCACCGGCTTGGGTAAGACCCACCTTCTTTACGCCATCCAGAACGAGATCAAGATCAATCACCCCGAGAAAACCTCCCTTTACATACGCAGCGAGGATTTCACCAACGATCTGATCGAAAATCTGAAGCGCAATACCATGTCGGATTTCAAAAACAAATACCGCTCGCTGGATATTCTCATGATGGACGATATTCAGTTCATCGCAGGAAAGGACTCCACCCAGGACGAATTTTTCCACACCTTCGAGACCCTGTATGCAGCAAACAAGCAGATCATTCTGGTCTCCGACCGTCCTCCCAGAGACATTCAGCTGCTCACCGACCGTCTCCGCTCCCGCTTTGAATCGGGCGTGATCGTCAGCGTGGGGCAGCCCGAATACGAATTAAAGGCAGCCATCATCCGTCAGAGATGCCAATTCTATAAAATGGCGATCAACGACGACGTGATCTCCTTCATTGCCAATAACGTAAAGAGCAACATCCGTCAGATCGAGGGTGTTCTGAAAAAGATGATGGCGTACGCCCTCATCGCCAACTCGGTTCCCAATATGGCGGTGGCACAAGCCGCCATCCGCGATATCACCAACGACAATCAGCCCATTCCCATCGTGGTGGATCGGGTCATGTTCGCCGTCTCCAACGGCTTTAACGTGACGGTGGATGAGCTTTGCTCCGAAAGCCGTCAGAGCCGCATCAAGACCGCGCGGCAGGTGGCGATCTACTGCCTCAGCCAGCTGACTCCCATGTCCCTGCGGGAGATCGGGATGCAGTTCGGCGGACGGGACCATTCCACCGTATATCACTCCATCAACCGCATCGAGACCGCCATGCGCACCAACTCCTCCCTGCGCCTGCGGGTGGAAGAGATCATCAAGGATATCCGGGATAACTGACGGCGATTTTCCACAGGTTTTCCTGTTGAACCCGTGGAAAACCCCCAAAGTTTTCCACAAATCTTCTCCAATACTTTCCACCGTTTCCACCACCCTGAGAGCGGGAAAAACTTATCCAAGCGTCTTCCAAGGATTGTCCACACGTGACCTCGGCGGAACTTTTCCCATAACCGAAAGGATTTTCGGGGTTTTCAACAGTTCCCACCGCCCCTACTACTATTACTATATATTATATGTTATTTATGTTCTTTTTTAAGAAAGAACGGTCTCGCGCTGCGAGAGAAAGGATCGCTCATGAAATTTGCCTGCGAAAAGAATCTGCTGCTGGAGGCGGTGAATACCGTTTCCCGTGCCGTCCTGCCCAAGGCAACCGCCCCCATCATGGAGGGTATTCTCGTGGAATGCTACGAGGAGGGGCGGATCAAGCTGGTTGCCTACGACCTTTCCTTCGGAATCGAGACCGAGGTTCCCGCTTCGGTGCCCAAGGGGGGTACCTTCGTGGTGAACGCCAAGATGTTCGGCGATATTCTGCGCGCCATGGATAACGATACGGTCACCTTCAGCATGGACGAGCATCTGAATCTCACCGTTTCCTGCGCTACGGCGCGGTTCGTCATCGGCTGTATGGACGCGGCGGGCTTCCCCATCCTTCCCATGATCCGCGAGGATAAGACCATCGAGGTCAAGGAGGATATGCTTGCCTCCATGCTCCGTCAGACTCTGTTTGCCGTTTCCGAAAACAACGCCACCCCCATCCTGCAGGGAACCCAGTTCCGCGTGGAAGAGGGAAAGCTGGAGCTGGTTGCCACCAACCAATATAAATTAGCCATCCGCCGCGAGCCCTTCCTGTACGAGGGCGATCCCTTCCGCTTCGTGGTTCCCGCCAAGACCGTGACCGAGCTGACCCGCATGCTGAAGGACGAGGACGATATCGTCCGCATTTCTCTGGCGGAAAAGCAGATCGTCTTTGAGCTGAAGAATACGGTGGTCGTTTCCCGCCTGTTAGAGGGTAATTTTTTGGATTACGAAAAGATCCTGCCCACTTCCTTCACTACGGTGGCAACGCTTAAAATTGACACCTTAAAGCGCGCCATGGAGCGTGCGTCGATCCTTCTGAGCAATGAGAAGGTCCGCATTCCCGTCCGCTTCTCCTTTGAATTCGATTCCATCATCACCTCCTGCCGCTCCACCACGGGCAACACCCTCACCGATCAGATCAAAGCCAAGATCGACGGGAACAATCTGGAGATCGGGTTCAATAACAAATACATTCTTGAGATCCTTGCCGCCTCCGAGTGCGAGGAGATCATGATCGGGCTGAATAAGCCCAACACCCTCATGAAGGTGACTCCCGTGGAGGGAGATCGGTTCATCTTCATGCTCTCCCCCATGCATCTGAAGGGCTGAGAAAAAACGATTCAGGGAAAGGAGCCCCCGTATGGAGGTCAAGAGTCTGCAGCTGCAGAATTTCAGAAATTTTGAAAGCGAAGCCTTGCAGTTTGCCCCCGGCGTAAACATTCTTTTGGGGGACAACGCCCAGGGAAAGACCAACGTCATTGAGGCGTTATGGCTCTTTTCCGCCTGCAAATCCTTCCGCGTTACCGACGATAAGCCGTTTTTGCGCATCGGCGAGCACCGTGCCGCCATTTACGGGGAATACGCCCGCAACGATCGCATCTACCGCCCCGTCATGAAGTTTTACGACGACAAGCGGCGGGAAATGTTTCTCAACAACGTCGCCGTCCGTCCCCGCGAGCTGGTGGGTCAGTTCCCCGCCGTGCTCTTTTACCCCGACCATCTGAGTCTGGTGAAGGGATCCCCCGAGCTGAGACGGAAGTTTTTGGATCTTGCTTTGTGTCAGGCGGATCCCGCGACCCTGCCTCTGTTGAACGAATACAATAAGGTCCATCAGCAAAGAAACGCCCTTCTCAAGCAATACCGAGAGCGCATCGACGCCAAAGAGGCTTTGGACGTGTGGGACGAAAAGATCGCCACCCTTTCGGCAAAGATCTGTCTGAAGCGTTACGAATTCCTTGCCGCCATGGAGCCTTTTGCCCAAAGGGTCATGGACGAGATCTCGGGAGGACGGGAGCGGCTGGATCTTGCCTATAAGACGGTCTGCAACCTGCCCGCACGGGATTACGAGGATCTGGAGGACCGCTTCTTCTACGCTCTGAAGCAGAACCGTGAGCGGGATATTTATTCGGGGCATACCTCCACGGGCGTGCACCGTGACGATTTCGAGATCTACATTAACGGCGAAAACGCCAAGATCTACGCCTCTCAGGGGCAGCAGCGCTCCTGCGTGATGGCGTTGAAGATGGCGGAGGCGGATCTGCTGCGGGCGGCGTCGGGAGAATTTCCCATTATGCTCTTTGACGACGTTTTCTCCGAGCTGGATCCCTATCGCAGAAGCTATATCATCGAACGGATCCGCGGGCGGCAGGTGATCTTGTCCTGCTGTGAGGATACGGGCGATTTCAAGGAAGCCAAGATCTTCCGCATCGAAAAGGGCGCCGTGCTATGATGCGGGGAAGAATGGTCCACATCGGCGCAGGATACCTCATCGACGCGGGTTCGGTGGTGGGGATCTTCGATCTGGACAAAACCACCTACGGACCCAAGACCCGTGAATTTCTGGCGAAAGCCGAAAAGAACGGAAGAGTCATCTCGGCGGGCTACGAGCTTCCCAAATCCTTCGTGGTCTGCGCCGATGCAGTCTACCTCTCCCAATTAGCCTCCACCACCCTGCAGAAGCGGTGGGAGGAAGCGGTGAAGGGGATCAACCGAAACCAAGCCAACCAAGGTTACAGATAAGAAAGGAATTATTATGAGCGAACCGATCAACAACGTGCCCGCCGTAGAGGCGAAGTACGACGAAACACAGATCCAGGTGCTGGAAGGGCTGGAAGCGGTCCGGAAGAGACCCGGCATGTACATCGGATCCACGTCGGTGCAGGGTCTGCATCACCTGGTCTACGAAATCGTGGACAACGCCATCGACGAAGCCTTGGCAGGCTACTGTAAGAATATTTACGTGACCATCCGTCCCGGAAACGTGATCACCGTGCGGGACGACGGCCGCGGCGTGCCCACGGGCATTCACCCCAAGATGGGAATCTCCACGCTGGAGGTGGTCTACACCATTCTCCACGCAGGCGGTAAATTCGGCGGCGAGGGCTATAAGGTCTCGGGCGGTCTGCACGGCGTGGGTGCGTCGGTGGTAAACGCTCTGTCCCAATGGATGGAGGTCAAGGTCCACGACGGAAAGAAGATCCATTTCCAGCGGTACAATCGGGGCAAGCCCGAGGCGTCGGTAGCGGTCATCGGAGAAACGAACGAGACCGGCACCGAGGTCACCTTCCTTGCGGACGATACCATTTTTGAAACCCTGGAATACGAATACGCCGTTCTTCTGCGCCGCATGAGAGAGCAGGCGTTTCTGAACGCAGGCATTCATATTATTTTCGCCGACGAGCGCGGCGAGACCCCTGTGGTCACCGACCTGCAGTACGAGGGCGGCGTTCGTTCCTTCGTGGAATACCTCAACGAGCAGAGAAAGAGCGAGGGGCTTCACTCCGTGATCCACATTGCCACCGCCAACGAGAACAACGCGGCGGAGGTTGCTCTGCAATATACCGATTCCTACAATCCTCTCATCCTGTCCTTTGCCAACAACATCAACACCACCGAGGGCGGTACCCACGAGGTGGGCTTCAAGACCGCTCTGACCAAGGTTCTGAATACCTATGCGGTGGCGCATAAGATGCTCAAGGAGAGCGATCCCGCTCTGGACGGCGAGGACGTGCGCGAGGGCTTGACGGCGGTCATCAGCGTGAAGATCACCGAGGCGCAGTTCGAGGGTCAGACCAAGACCAAGCTGGGCAACTCGGAGATGCGTCAGGTGGTTTACCAGATGCTCACGGGCAAGCTGACCGACTTTTTGGAGGAAAATCCCTCGGTGGCGCGGGTGATCGTGGAGAAAGCCATGACCGCTCAGCGGGCACGGGAGGCGGCGCGGAAGGCAAAAGAGACCGTTCGCCGCAAAACGGGGCTGGAATCGGGACAGATGCCCGACAAGCTGCAGGACTGCAACGAGCGTGACCCGTCTCTGTGCGAAATTTACATCGTAGAGGGTGACTCTGCGGCGGGCTCCGCCATTCAGGGGCGGGACTCCCGCTTCCAGGCGATCCTTGCCATGTGGGGCAAAATGCTCAACGTGGAAAAGGTGCGCGCCGATAAGATTTACGGAAACGATAAGCTGTATCCTCTGATCATGGCGCTGGGCGCAGGCATCGGAGAAAAATTCGATCTGGAAAAGCTTCGCTATCATAAGATCATCATCATGGCGGATGCCGACGTGGACGGATCCCACATCCGTACCCTGCTTCTTACCTTCTTCTTCCGTTATATGAGACCGTTGATAGAGCACGGTTACGTCTATTCCGCCGTGCCTCCTCTCTATAAGCTGACCCGAGGCAAGACCGTCAGGGTCGCCTATTCCGACGATCAGAGAGACCGCATCTCTGCCGAGCTGAGAGCCGACAATCCCAACGCAAAGGTTGAGATCTCCCGCTTCAAGGGTCTGGGTGAAATGGACGCTCACGAGCTTTGGGATACCACCATGGATCCCGAAAAGCGTACCCTGCGCCGCATTACGCTGGACGATGCCGTCCGTGCCGACGAGGTCTTCTCGGTGCTCATGGGCGAGCAGGTGGAGCCCCGTAAGGAATGGATCGAGCGCAACGCACAGTACGCCGTCAACATTGATATTTAAGGAGGTGTTGCTCAATGGCACATAATCGAAGCTACAAACCCGAGGACATCCTCTTCCCCGATCAGGTGATCACCGAAAGCCGCCTGGTGGAGGAAATGGAGAAGTCCTATATTGAATACGCCATGAGCGTCATCGTCGGGCGTGCTCTTCCCGACGTTCGTGACGGGCTCAAGCCCGTGCACCGCCGCATTCTTTACACCATGTACGAAAGCGGTCTGACCTCTGACAAGCCGTTCAAAAAATCCGCCACCTGCGTGGGTGACGTTCTGGGTAAATACCACCCCCACGGCGATACCTCGGTCTACGATGCCATGGTTCGTCTGGCGCAGGACTTTTCCATGCGCTATATGCTGGTGGACGGACACGGAAACTTCGGCTCCGTGGACGGTGACCCCCCGGCGGCATACCGTTATACCGAAGCCCGCCTTTCCAAAATGTCCAACGAAATGCTCCGCGACATCGACAAGGATACGGTCAACTGGGACCCCAACTTTGACGAGAGCCGCAAGGAGCCCCGCGTGCTGCCCTCCCGCTTCCCCAACCTTTTGGTGAACGGCTCCTCGGGCATCGCCGTTGGTATGGCAACCAACATTCCCCCCCACAATCTCACCGAGGTGGTCAACGCCTGCATCGAGGTGCTTGACAACCCCGATTGCACCGTAAACGATCTGATGAATCACATTCAGGGTCCCGACTTCCCCACGGGCGGTATCATTCTGGGGCATCGGGGCATCCGCGCCGCCTACGCTACGGGGCGCGGCAAGCTGGTGGTGCGCGCCCGCACCGAGTTCGAGGACTTCGGAAAGGACCGTACCCGCATCATTGTCACTGAGCTTCCCTATCAGGTGAACAAGAGTGAACTGGTGCGCAAGATCGCCGAGCAGGTTCGGGATAAGAAACTGGAAGGTATTTCTGATCTTCGTGACGAGTCCGACCGTATCGGTATGCGTA
>JAFPBP010000134.1 GCA_017424085.1 Clostridia bacterium | reverse complement strand
TCAATGGTCGCTTGGGGGAGCGGAACGCTTTTTCCGTCGTAACGGCATGCGGCGCCCAGAAGACAGGCGCTGATCAGGATCGTCATTTCTCGTTCCTCCTAAGCTCCCGCCCGTTCAGCACCGCACGGCGCAGGATGCTTCCTTCGTATTCCAGCTTCAGCGAGAAGAAGGGCTCGTTTTGCTCCAGCAGATCCAGGAAGATCCGATCTCCCTCCCATTGGGGCAGGGTTCGGAAGGCCTCTTGGTCGACCCATTCCAGATCCCCCTCGTCGCAGGACTCGATCAGCGTTCCCTCCGTGTCCGTTGCGGTGAACAGGTGCATGTATTCCCCCTCCCAGCGGTCGGAGACGAAGGTGACGATGCCCCGATAGGCGTATTTCGTCAGAGTCAGCCCCGTTTCCTCCCGAACCTCCCGCAGGACGCAATCCTCGGGGGATTCGTTTTCCTCGAACTTTCCGCCGATCCCGATCCACATTCCCTCGTTGAGATCGTTTTCCTTTTTGGTTCGGTGAAGAAGCAGTACCTTGCCGTCCCGAACGATGTAACAAAGACTGGTGTTTTTCATGGTCGTACCTCCCGCGCTCCGTCAAGGGGCTTTGGTTTCCTTTCCGTATTGCCGTGGGGTTTTCCCCGTTGCGGCTTTGAAGGCGTTGCGGAAATATTTCACGTCGGAAAATCCGCACCGTTCCGCAATTTGCTTTTGACTGAAATAACGGGAGCTCAGCAGGATCTCCGCCTCCCGTATGCGGCATTGAATCAGATATTGCAGGGGGCTGATGCCGAATTCCTCCCGAAATTTCTTCCGAAGATTGGAGGGGCTGGTGTACAGCTCCTGCGCCAACCGATCTACCGTGAAGGTGGGATCGGAGAGATTTTGCTCCAGAAGCCCCGCCGCGGTGGCGGCAAGCCCGCTTTTTTCTCCCGAAAGGAGAAATCCATCCTCCTGCAGGAGGGCAAGAATCTCGTAAAAGATCGCCATCACGCGAGGATAATATCCGATCTCCTTTTCTTCCCACAGCCGAAGCGCCCGCCGAAAGAGGGGCTCGTAAATTTCGGGGTTCTTGGGGGTGAAGATTCGGATGTCGTCCCCTGCGGGAGAGAGCAGATGAAAATGAAATACGATGATCTCCTCGAAGGTCGTCTGATGGCGGTATCGGATGTCTGTGGGCACGAAGCAGATATCGTTTTTCTGCAAATGGAAGGTCTTTCCCTTGTATCGGAATTGCCCCCGCTCCGATTGCAGGCGGAAGGAGAGGGCGGAGCAAACGCGCTTGCCCGATGCCTCATGGGAGGCGCTGGTCTGATGATGTAGAATAACGCCCAGAAGATCTGCAACGGGATGATTTCGGTTCATTCATTTCACCTCTCCCGTATTATATCATACTTCGGAGCGAAAATCAAGCCTTTTTGCGTGCTTTTTCGGTTGATTCGGCTCGATTTTATGGTATAATTGGTGAGAATGATACAGAAAAGGAGCGATATCCGTGCATTTTGCGGTTATGCTGGCGTTGCTGGCAACGACGAAAGCCACCCTGCAGGGGGCGTTTTCCAAGGGAAAGATCCGCGTGATCCGCGATTCCTTCGTGCTTAACGGACTGATCTTTGCTATTACTGCCGTGGTTTTGGCACTATTGTTTTTGCGGGAGATCCCCTCGTGGCAGACGATGCTGTTTTCTCTTGTCAGCGGTGCTTGCGCGGTATGTTTTCAGTTATTTTATATCCTTGCCATGCGGAAGGGCTCCCTTTCCATGATCGTAACCGTTACGCAGTTTAATTTTGTCATCCCCATGACGGTGGGCGCCCTTCTCTATCAGGAGTCGATCACCCCCTTTAATCTGATCGGAATGGTTCTTCTTTCGGTGGCCTGTCTTCTCTTCCGAAAGGTGGGGAATGCCCGATTGGATCCCATATGGTTCCCTCTCACGATCGTGACCTGCCTTTTCTCCGGCATTGGAAACGGGATCTCCGTGATCTTTACGCATTCTTCCTTTGCGGGGGAGCGTGAGCTGTTTTTGCTTGGCTCCAACATCGTTTCTGCGGTTCTGTGCGGAATCATTGCTTTGATCCTCCGCAAGCCCGATACTCCAAAATTCCCCTTGGACCGCTCGTTGCTTCTGGGACTGCCCGTCATCGGAATGGCGCTTGGTGGGCACAATATTCTGATGCTGGTGGCGCTGGCGTCGGGGATCAAGAGTGGGGTTCTGTATTCTGCATCCAACGTGTTTACGTTGATCTTTATCGCTTGCTGTGACTGGATCTTTTTCCATGAGCGCTGGACCAAGCGCATCTGGATCGGTATGATCTTCGGCGTGATCGCCGTTGCCGTGATCAATCTGTAACGTTATTCTGAAAAGGAGTGCTTTCTATGGATCGGAAGGAAATTCGCAAAATCTGGATGAAATATGCCGAGGAGGATCGGGAGCTTCTGACCTCCCGCGTGGAGCGGGACATTGAAACCCATCGGAAAGGGTACTGCAAGGTCCGCGTCCTTCAGAAGGACGGAACACCTCTTCGGAACGGATCGGTGAAGGTGACGCAAAAGACTCACG
>JAFPBP010000133.1 GCA_017424085.1 Clostridia bacterium | reverse complement strand
GCTTCGCTACTGCATAAGTTCGACTTAGCTAAAAATCCTGCGCCTTCGGCTTGAATTTTTAGAGTCTCACTTAACCGCTTCGCGGTCCCCCTCCCTTTACACAAGGGAGGCTGACCCTCGTGCCGCACTCATTCTTTTCTTTTCCATTCGAGAGAAAGATCTCGAACGACGCAAAAGGGAAGCGTTGGCGCACAAAATCAAGGCTCCCTTGTGTAAAGGGAGCTGGCTCGCCACAGGCGAGACTGAGGGATTGTACGGGACAAAAAGATTCTTTTGAAGGGAAAACAACAAAAAGGCGCCGTCCTCGCAAGAGGACGGCGTCTTTTTGTTTGATTCGATTAAAGCCCCAGCAAGCCCGTGGGGAGGGGGACGGTGCCGCGGAAGCGGTAGCCCTCCAGAAAGGCGATGCCCGTTTGAGGATCGCGGAAAACGGCGAAGGTTACGTACAACCCCGGCTCGATGGCGGAATACAGGCGAATGCGGTAGGTTTCGTGCTCCCCTTCGGCGTAAATTGCAGTCTCCCCGTTCAACCATGCGTCCGCCAGCAGCTGAAGCTCGGCGGGCTCACGAATGGATCCCACCGTCAAGAGCCGTTCGTCGGGGAATTCCCCCTCGGCGCGGTAGATCTCTCCGTAGGCGAAGGATTCGGGGGTCAGAGGAGGCAGGGAAACGCCCTCGGCAAGGTAGAGGCACATATCGTCCACAGGCCAACCGTCGGCGGGCAGATGCGCCAGTAAAATATCCCCCCGTCCGTCCCGCAGGCAATGCAGCTCTCCCACGGGAAAAACCTCCTTTTCCCGCATGAGATAGCCCCAAGAATCGCCCATGCGCCCGTGCCAATCCCAATATTGACACCCGTCCTCCGTCTCACCCTCGTAGGGGACGTAGGTGCGCCCTTCGATTCTCAGGATCTCCCGATCCCCATCCTTGATCAGCGTATGGGTGGTGAGCTCGGGAAGGAATTCGGGCTCGGCCTCCCCCTCCGTGGCGGGCTTTTTCAGCAGCTGCAGGGCGACCAACGCCACCAGGGCTACGGGGATGGCAAAGTACAACCAATCCATAAAAAACTCCTTTTTACAGCGCCAGATAGCCTTCCAGCACCTTCAGCGTGTTAAACACTCCGTCCACGTGGCTCCGCTCGTAGCCGTGGCTGGCGAAGACACCCGCCCCGATGAGCCCATGGCGCAGATCGTTGCCCGCACGCAGGGTGGTTTCCACGTCGGAGCCGTAGAAGGGATAGACGTCCACGGCGTAATCGGCGCCCGTGGCTTTGGCGGCTTCGATGAGCTTGCCCACCACGTCGTAATGATAGGGTCCCCCCGAATCCTTGGCGCAGATGGAGACCTTCTTTTCGGTGCAGGACAAGCCGTCCCCCACGCATCCCATATCCACGCTGATCGATTCGGTCACCCCTGCGGGAACCGAGGCGGAGCCCCCGTGGCCCACCTCTTCATAAACGGTGATATGAACGTAAATTCGCCGCTTGGGCGTGATCTTTTCCTCCTTCAGCCAACGGGCAAAGGCAAGAAGAATGCCCACCGAAAGCTTGTCGTCCAAAAAGCGGCTCTTGATGTAGCCCGAGGGGGTGACGCGGGTGCGGGGATCGAAGCAGACGATGTCCCCCACCTCCATGCCGAAGGCGCGGGCATCCTCGGCGGAATCAATATCCTCATCCAGGACCACCTCGGTGGTGTCGAAGGAGCGCTTGGTATCGCCGTAGCTTCCGTTTACGTGGACCGAGGGATTACAAAGCTGCAGCGTTCCCTCGCAAACGGCGCCGTTGCGGCAATGGACCCGAACGTTCTCGGTCTCCCCGTTTTCCGCCCGCATGCCGCCCAGGTTGGTGACCCGCAGCCGACCGTTGCCCTTGATCTCGCAGACCATGGCGCCCAGCGTATCAACGTGCGCCTGCAGGAGAAGTCCGTCGTTGACGTCCTCCCCGCCCAGATCCACGAAGCAACCGCCCTTTTCGGTCAGCCGCGCATCGTACCCCAGCGCACAAAACCAATCCTTCACCGCCTCTGCCGCCGCCTTGGTATACCCCGTAGGGCTGTCGATGCCCAAAAGCTCCACCGTTTTCTCCACGGCATAATCCGCATACTTCCGTTCCATATGATTCTCCCTGCGTTTTTTTCTTCTATTATACCATATCCCGCCGCATTTTGCAACCCCGTAAGCAAAAAAATTCCGAACGATTGCTCGTTCGGAATTTCTTGTCAGACAAATTACTTATCAGGTTGTTTCTTTTCGAGAATTTTCAGCGACATGTCGGAAATCGTAAACCCATTGTTATAGGAATATTTATCTTCGGGGTTGATCAACTCCTGCCCCAGATACGTAAATACGATCCGAAGCGTGTCTCCCGGCTCGAAGCCGTCTCCTCGCACGGAAAGAGTCTCTCGACTCGGGGTCTCACTCGACAAAACGTAAGTAAATTCATCGGTACCACCACTCGGCTCCGCCACAACCATAATCGGTTTGTCATTTTGATATGCCTGAATTTTCTGTGCGGGGGCGGTTCCTTCTCCGAAGAACAGGTGAGGTGTGAATATGGTAAACACAATCTGCACGGCGGAAGTGGCTTCCTGTGCCGTAAAGGTGATTGCCAGCGGAGCTCCCTGCCCGGAAGAGCATACCAGTTGGGGGCTGAAAATGCAGGGGAACAGAGGGGAGGTTCGATCCCAAGTGGAAGGATTTTCCGGAGTGAGCGCCCATAAGTTATCGTTTCGGAATGTATAATAAACCCAGGCCAAATCATGCTCCGCAAGATCGTGGTTGCAATAATTCAATGGAACGAATTTCCCCTTGCTCGGGTCAAAATATTCTACCGTCAGCATACTCGCATCTTCGCCGAACACGTGCTCTACCGTGTGGGATTTCGCCTCAGTGCAATCCTTTACGGCGTAGCCAAATCCGTCTTTCAATACCGTGATCGTGCGAAGCTCGTACTCGTCCTCGTTCTGCGTTTCTGAGGAATTCAAATCCGTGTTGTCGGTCGTAGCTTCATCGGTGGAGTTCGACGTTTCGTCGGTTTCAGTCGCTTGGACGGAATCCGACGTGGTCAGGTCAGTAGGTGTATTTTGATCGTCACAGGCGCACAAGAACAGAAGCCCAACCACCAAACAACCTGCTAACAAATGGGTTATTACCTTTGTCATAAAAGTCACCTCAACTCTCATAACCATAAGCTACTACTGACTCCCCTGGAGCCAAATTTATAATATTCCTATTATTCAGAATACAACCGTCATCGCTTGGGTCGTATAAATCGTACAAGTATACTTGAGTAGATTCGTTATATGAATAATCAAACAGCACCACAGCATGATCAGAATCATCCTTTATATCAGCAGTACCATTATCGTCTTTCAATTCCAAAATAACACAGTTACCCGCATCCAACACGCTTCGGAATAGAGATTCCCGAATGACATTACCATCTAAATCAACAGTTCTGTAGTAGATAGATTTACTCGGAACAAGATAACTGTATACCGCCGATATTTCACTCCAATCCTTCTGAATGTTCGCTTTTGTTATTTGATCATCCGTGGGAACATCGACATACGGATCATCCAACACGATATGAACAGCAAGCCCCGCCATCGTTTTATTGATTTCCCCATATTTCAGAGCACACATCATAGGAGCGGCAACCCAGCACCAATTTTTAGTGCCTTGCATGATCAAAGCAGAATATGGCCTCAGCCCCCACTCGTCAAAATAATTTGTATCTTCAACATAGGTTGCCTGTTGCACCGTATTGCTTGTTGTCCCGACTAACGTCTGTCCCGACGAAAGCACATCTTCCGCTTTCGAAATAAAGCGATAAGACTCGGTTTCCGTTTTTTCAATTCGCCAAAGCCCTTCGGGCAGCGACGATACGTTTCCGGTAACCAACTCCACCGAAGGATCTCCTGCGCTGTCAATGCAAAGATAGGCATTCTGAGATTCAACTCCTACCGCACGAATAGAGTAATACTTATCTGAAACATGGGAAATTTGCCAATAAGAAGAATCTTCGCGGAAGGAGTCCGACAACTGAAGAGCGCTATTGACTCCGGAAGAAGGAGATGCAACATCCAAGAACAAATCTGCTCCAATATTTTTGAGGTAGTACATTCCATCAAAAGAAGAAACCCTGACATTAACCGTACAAGCAATATACTCAAACCCTAAAGCTGCTTCTACAGACAGTTCCGCCTCCCCGGGGGAATTCGCCCTGATGCAGGTCTCCCCACCCGAGGAAGCATATTCAATCTCCAAGACATTCTCATCATAATCGGGAGTTGTGTACGCATCAAACGGATAGAACACAGGAAGATTCTTCAATGTAGAACAAGTAAATATATATCCAAATTCAGAAAAAGGAACACTATCACCTGCCAGCATTGTGAGTGGGGGTGTTGTGGATGACACAGGAAGCCCTGTTTCGCGATCATAAACAAAAATACTCTCGGGAACAGAAATGGCCTCAAAACTCCACTGCTGAGATAGTTCAAGTGTATTCTGAGTCTGTATGTTCACTTGACTACAGCCTACCATTATTGCAGAAAGAGAAAGAGCTTTATTAACATCACTACATGGAATCAAAGACCAAGAATTTCCATTTCGAACGATATTCCATCGACCATACTCGGGAACATCTAAATCATCGTCTAGCCCAACTTCTCTCAAATAACCTCTTTCAACATTGGCTGAAAGCGCGGCTGGAGTATAATGCATTGGTCGCAAAGTGTAACTCCCATCAGAAAGCCGAACAGTGCGCCACACCATCCTAAAAACAAATTCCAAGTTTTCCGTACCAGGATCATCCATGGAAGAAGCTGTATCTACCCTTGCAAAATCTCCTATTTCATTATTAAACGCTTGCAAATATAAGCCTCTTGCACTAATAAGATACGCGCCATCAGGAAGAACCGTATTTGCAAGACTGACCGTAATATACGGGCGCAGGGATTCGTTGGAATACTGAGACGAGGCGAAAGTTTTTTCGGTCACGTCGGAGCGGGCTTCGTTGGCGGCGTCGCCCTTGATCATCAAGCCCTTTGCGGGGTTTGCGGTGCCGTTGTACCAATTGCGAACCAAGGACGTGATGTTATACTGATACCAATAACGGGGAGAGGCGTCCCAGCCGATGTCGGGGGACACGGTTTTGGTATCAAGCACGGCTCCATAGCTGTTTCCGCCCACGCTGTTCCAGTTGGCGGTGGATTCTACCCACGTATTTCCCGTGAAGGGGCGGACTTCCACGTTCACTTCGGGATCGTCGCCCATGACGTCACGAATGTGCAGGGTCGCACTCTGAACCTCATATCCGGGATATGCGGTGGAAGTGAAATACCAGTTGTTGGGACGGATGAGGGCGCGACCCAGGACGGAGGACGACGCCAGCGTTCCCACGAACAGACGGGAAGAAGAGCCGTACGAGGTCTGATTTGCCTGATAGATGGTAGCGTCCTGCAGGTAATCGTAATACTGACTGACCGAAAGGGTGGCGACAAGGACATCGTCTCCCAGATCGGCGGACAGAAGATATTCGCCGTCGATGACCTTGGTCACTTGGGGCGCGACGGTGCCGCAGGTGCCGTTTTCATCCACCAGAACAAACTCACCCACGATGCCCAAGGGGTCTCCCTCGTCGTTGACCAGAAGGAGGGTTCCTTCTTGGTTCACCAGGGTTGCGTCTCCCGTGGAGAGGGCGAAGGTATAGGTATTCTGCGTGCGGTTTTTGGCAAGCCCGAGGGCGACTTGGAACCCGTTGTAGGAGGGAACCACCGAGAGGGCGGCTTCGTTGCTGAGGGCGTAGCGGGCGGCGCGGGAGGTGAGTCCTTCGTTCAGAGCAGAGGAAGCAAAATCACTCTGCGCCACGGCAGAAAAGCCCGCAGGCGCCTGAGTCACGGGACCGATCACGGCAAGGGAAGAAGCCACGGCGTTCCCGATGCTCTGCAGCTCCGCATCGCTGTTTGCCAGCGCGATCTGCAGGGCAAAGGCGTGCTCGGCGGCGGTGGTGGGGCGCAGGGACAGAGAAAGAGCGTCGGACGTATACAGCAAGCCGTCGGACGCCACGTCGGCACAAAACAGGGCGTTATCGTTCGCCGAGGTGGTAGTCATGCGGTATTTCCCTGCGGTGAGGGAGGCGTTATAGGTCAGCTCGGGAGCCTTATCCCGCACCTCACCGTTTTCATCCACGTACTTGACGGGGAAGGCAAAATAGTACGAGTCCAGAGCACCATCCGTCTTCATAAACACGATCTCATTCAGACTGGTTTCAAACTCATACGCACGACGTACATAATAATTTTCCTGAACAATGGAATAGTCAAGAACTGCAGGGACTTCGCTTTGAGGAACAATCGGTCTTTCAATAGACATTTCATCATATATCGAGAAAGATCCAAGTTCCAAATGTTTGCGATTTCCCGTCGAGGAGGTATCCGTTTCGTCAACGGTTTCCGCAGAGACGGGAAGCGCCAAGGCGAAAATCTGCAAGAGAAGTGCCAGCGCGAGGGTGACAGAGAACATCTTTTTGATTTTCATGGGATATACCTCCTTATTTTGGTAATTTTATTATATCATATGCAAGGGGCACTTGTCAAGGGGTAAAAAAGCGCGAATTGCAACATTTCTTTGTATTTTTGTTCCCATTTCTGCACGAAACGCACAAAAACGAGATACAATTCAAGAAAAACAAGTGCATTTTGTAGAATTTCAAAGCGGGGAACCCTTCGGCGGCGGGGAGCATACAATGGAACAGACTTTCCTTGGGAGGATGGCTGTGAACCCGATTTTATTCGCAGGCGGGGACCAACGGACCCTTGCCGCGCTGGAGTATCTGACCCGACGGGGGATCCCCGTATTGTCCTACGCACTCACCCACACCGACCCCGTCACCGTGCCCCTTTCGGGGCTGGTGCTTCCCTATCCCGCCCTGAAGGACGGGGCGCTGAGAACCCCCTTGCAGGGGCTTCGGCTGACAATCGAAGACGTGATAGAGCAAAACCGAATCCCGCCCCACCTGCCCGCCACGGGAGGGCCCCTGCCGCAACGGTATTTTTCCGACTACACGGACCTGTCCCTGCGGGAGGATCTGAAGCTGCGGAATGCGGTCACCACGGCGGAGGGGGCGCTGGAGCTGATCCTGCACAACACCGACCGCGCCCTGTTCGGCATGCCCTGCCTGATCATCGGATACGGTGCCATCGGGGCACGGCTGGCGCAGATCTTGTCTGCGCTGGGGGCAAAGGTAACGGTTGCCGCCCGCCGCCCCGAATCCCGTCTGCAGGCGGAGCTGGCGGGGTACGGAGCACGGGATACGGCAGGACTGCGGGGAGACGGATTCGACGTGGTCTGCAACACCGTCCCCGCCCGATTGCTGTCCGAGGAGGCGTTGCGGGAATGCCGCGGGCTGATGCTGGAGCTGGCGTCGGCACCCGGAGGATGGGACCCCGTCCGCGCTCGGGAATTGGGGTGCCGCCATTGTGCGGGCGCCGCCCTTCCGGGGAAAGTCGCTCCCGTCACGGCGGGAGAAGATCTGGCAAAAACCGTGATTGACATTCTGATCCGTCCCCAAGAGAAAGGAAGTGGCACGGTCCTTGGAACATAAAACCCTCGGATTTGCGATGTGCGGCTCATTTTGCACCTTTGCAACGGTCTTTCCCGTGTTGGAACAGATGGCGAAGGACTATCGTCTGATCCCGATTCTATCCCATAACGCCTACGAAACCGACACCCGCTTCGGCACCGCCGCCGATTGGAGAGCAAAGATCGAAGCCGCCTGCAACCATCCCATCATTCATACCATAGCGGGAGCAGAGCCCATCGGGCCCAAAAAGCTGCTGGATCTGCTGATCATCGCCCCCTGCACGGGAAACACGCTGGCAAAGCTGGCGGCGGGCATCTCCGATACCCCCGTAACGCTGGCGGCAAAAGCCCATCGGCGCAACGATCGCCCCGTGGTGGTGGCGGTCTCCACCAACGACGGGCTGACGGGCAACGCCAAAAGCATCGGCGCCCTGCTGAACACGAAGGGATACTTTTTCGTCCCCTTCGGGCAGGATGACCCCGTGAAAAAAGAGGCGTCGCTGGTGGCACACATGGATCGGATCCCCGCAACGGTGGAAGCTGCCCTGCAGGGAAAACAGATCCAGCCCCTGCTGCTCTGAACGAAAATCGAGGCACACTTCTCATGGAAGCGTGCCTCATTTGATTACTTTTTTACAAGAAAAACAGCATCCGCCACGGGGCGCAGGGGGTCGGAGCAGGGGATGTTTTTCACATCAAACCCGCCCTCGCCATTGCGACGGATCAACACCGTGGAGCCGCCTCCGTCCAGATTAAAGACGTTATTGACCCCATAATCCAGATCCAGCGCAAACTGCACCTGATCGGCGGCGGACATACCCACGGAGCGCTCCTGCCGTCCGTCCGCGCAGAAAATTCCAAACGTTCCGTCGGGGGCGTGGGCAACAAAGGTGCGAGGACCGCCCCGATCGTTCTTGGGGAAATAGGAGGCTGCGGTGGGATCGGGAGGCAGAACGGGCGGGAGAACGCCGTCGATCATCAGCATGGGCCCGCCACCCACGGCGTACCGAAGCTTGCCCTCGTATTTCTCATAGTACCCCGCGCAGTCGGAGAAGATCACCTGCCCCTCGTGGGTCAGACCCACGTAGAGATCCCCGTAGCGCTGAACTGTGGAGGGAGGGCAAAGCACGTTACCGTCCACGATCTGCGGTCCGTAGGGGGTTAAGTCGCTGTTTTGAGAGAAGAAATGGAAAAATCCCCCGTTCGCCCCCGCAAGGACGGTCTCGCCCCGTGCTTCGGCGTTGGCGGC
>JAFPBP010000132.1 GCA_017424085.1 Clostridia bacterium | reverse complement strand
TCCACCTGCTCGGGTGCGGCATCGGGACTCGGGTCGGGAGATTCGGCAGGCTCGTCGCTCAGCGCACAAACGCGACCTCCGCAGGCACGCGCGTTCTGAAGCTCGGTCATGACCCCCGAGATCTCATTAAAGGGCTTGGTATATTGATTTGCATAACTCAAAAAGCTGGACAAAAGCCCCACCGACAGTCCACCCGAGATGACCGAAAACGCACCTGCAAGACCGACACCCGCATACACCAAGCTGTTGACAAAGCGGGTGCAGGGGTTGACCAAGGACGAGTAGAAAATCGCCTTCAGAGAACAGGAGCGCAGGCGCTCATTCACATCGAGGAACCGCTCTTCGGCGCGGGACTCGTAAGCAAACGCCTGAACGATCTTCTGTTGACCGATCATTTCATCGATCAACGCGGTCTGCTCCCCACGGGTGGTGGATTGAACACGGAACATGGAATAGGTGCGCTTCGCGATAAAGGAGGCAACGAAGAGAGATACGGGAGTAACGAGAATAACGACCAATGCGATCCTAAAATCAAGAACCAACATAATCACAAGCGTTCCGATGATGGTGGCAACGCCCGTAAAAAGTTGCGTGAAGCCCATGAGAAGTCCCTCAGCGAAGGTGTCGGTATCGGTGATAACGCGGCTGACCAGCTCACCCACGGGATGCGCATCCAAGAACTTCAGAGGAAGGATGCGGATGCGGGCAAAGGCGTCTCTTCGAATGTCACGCACCACGTAATAGGTCAAATGATTGTTCAAAACGCTCATGATCCATTGCGCCGCAGAGGTAACGGCAACGGCGATGAGGATTTTAACGACAATGGAAAAGATGGCTTGAAAATCAACCTGCCCCGCTCCGATGATGTTATCCACGGCATCACCGGTCAGAATAGGCACGTAGAGGGTCAATGCGACGGTGAGAGCCGCCAGCAAGAGAGAACCCAACAGATAGTACCAATAGCGGCGAAGATAAGAGAATACCTTTTTCAGCGTTTCTGTCCGATTCATACCGACGCCTCCTTCCGTTCAAATTGAGAATAATAGATTTCCTGATATACCTCGCTGGTTTCGATCAATTCCTCGTGGGTACCCTGCCCCACGATCTCGCCGTCATCCAAAACCAGGATCAAATCGGCGTGGCGCACCGAGGATGCCCGCTGAGACACGATGAAGGTGGTGGGGTGGAAGGGCAATTCCCGCAACGCAGTGCGAAGCGAGGCTTCGGTGGCGTAGTCCAAGGCAGAGGCGGAGTCGTCCAAAATGAGGATTTCGGGGCGACGTACCAAGGCGCGGGCGATGGTCAGACGTTGTCTCTGACCGCCCGAGAAGTTTCGTCCGCCCTGTTCTACGGGAGAGTCCAACCCCAATTCCTTTTCACGGATGAAGGAATCGGCGCAGGCGGCGCGCAATGCCTCCCACAGCTCCTCGTCGGTGGCGTCTTCTCTGCCCCACTTCAGATTATCCCGCACCGTTCCTCGGAACAGCACCGCCTTTTGGGGAACGATGCCGAAGCGGGTCCGCAGCGCATCGCTGTCGTATTCGTGAAGATTGGCGCCGTGCAGATAAATGGCGCCCTCGGTGATATCGTAAAATCGGGGAAGCAGGTTGACGAGGGTGGATTTTCCCGAGCCCGTGCCCCCGAGAATTCCCACGGTCTGCCCTGCCTTGACCGAAAAGTTTGCTCCGGAAAGGGCGGGCGAGGCATCGGGGTAGTACTTGATCCCAACGTTTTCGAAGCGGATAATATCGGCATTTTCATCTCCTTCGGTGCGGGTCCCGAAGGTCTGATCGGAGGTCATGGCGAATACGTCGCTGATGCGCTTGGCGCCCGCAAGTGCTTTTGTAATGGATACGATCAGATTTGCAAACTTCAGAAGCTCGGTCAGGATCTGTGCGGTATAGTTGATCAGAGCAACCACCATACCCTGCGTAATGATGCCGGTATCAACGCGAATGGCGCCCACGTAGATCAGAGCCACGATCCCAATGTTCACGATAGCGTAGGTCAAGGGATTCATGATGGCGGAAATGCGCCCCACGTGACATTGGAAATCGGTCAGATCGTCGTTTTCGGAATCAAACGCCCTTTGCTCGTCGTCCTGCATATTGAAGGCACGGATCACGCGCACCCCCGCAAGATTCTCGCGGGTTCGGCGAAGGACCGCGTCGGTCTTCTGCTGAACGCTTTTATACTTCGGGAGAGTGATCCGCATGATGGTCCAGATGATCAGATACAAAACGGGGATCATGGCAAGGAAGATCAGAGCGGATACTGGATCAATTACAAATGCCATGATCATGGCACCCAAAACAACGAAGGGAGAGCGGAGCAATAGGCGGAGGGTCAGATTAACGCCCGTCTGAAGAAGGTTCACGTCCCCCGTCATGCGGGTGATCATCGTAGCCGTTCCCAAGGTATCGTTTTGCTTGTAGGACAAGGTTTGAAGATGAGAAAAAAGCGCCCCTCGCACCGATGCGGAAAAGCCGACCGCTGCCTTGGCGGCAAAATACTGCGCGGTGACGGCGGCGATCAATCCGACAGCCCCCAGCAAGACCAACACACCGCACATGGAAAGCACGTAGGTTTTATCCCCGTTGGCAATACCAGTGTCGATGATCGCTGCCATAACGAGAGGAACGAACAGCTCCAGAATCGCCTCAAACAGCTTGAAAAGAGGGCTCAACACGCACTCTTTCGTATACGGTCGCAGGTACGTGAGCAGTTTTTTCATAGAAACCTCCGAAGTTCAAAAAAAAGTCCTTGATTTTTCGTCTCTCTTATTGTATCATAAAATCATTCATATGAAAAGTATTTAATTCATATCGGCACCATATTTTTTTCGAATGGATGGATCATTATGGACTTGAAGCAGCTTCAGTATTTCGTCACCGTCGCGGACGAGGGAAGCATCACGGCGGGAGCGAAGAAACTATTTATTACCCAACCCCCTCTCAGCATGCAACTGAAGGAGCTGGAGGAGGAGCTGGGATGCACCTTGTTCGAACGGGGTCCCCGTCAGATCTCCCTCACCGAGCCGGGAAAGATCCTATACAAGCACGCAAAGACGCTGCTGAGCCTCTCCCACGTGACCAAAGAAGAGGTTCTGACAGCGGCAAACCCGCAAAAAGGCACCATCCGAATCGGGATGGTGTCATCGTTGGTCTGTGCCCGCGCCCTCTGCTGGCTTGCGGGTTTTGCAGAAAAATATACCGAAATTGATTTTGAGATTACGGAGGGCAACACCTATCAGCTTTTGGAGCAGCTGCACGCGGGAACGATCCACATGGCGCTGATCCGAACCCCCTACGCCACCGAACGGACCGAAAGCGTTTCCATGGCGCGGGACAGAATGGTCGCCGTGGGGCGCAAGGACTTTTTCGAGGGATGCAAAAGCATCCCCCCCCGAATGCTTGCCGATCAACCGCTGATTCTGTATCGCCGCTGGGAGCAAACGGTTCGTCACGCCTTTTCCGCCGAGGATCTGAAGCCCCACGTTCGAATTCTGGCAGACGACTCCCGTACCGTGGTCAAGGCGGCGGAGCTGGGAATGGGGATCGCGCTGGTTCCGCAGTCCGCTACGGACGTTTTATCCGCTGAAGGGTGTGAGGTGCGATCCATTGAGGGCTGGAATTGGACCTCCTCCATGGATATCGTGCATACCAAAGACGGATATTTACCCGGCTGTGCCAATTTGTTTTTGGAATATCTGAAGGATCTTGCGGCGCAGGAGGCATAGTTCGTTCTTTTGTCAAAAAATAGCCCTTGCGGAGACCCGTTTCGTGTGTTATAATATATAAGTATTATTCCATTTCGGTTTATGTGCCAGAACATGGGCGGTTTTACGCCGCCAAAAGGGAGATTACTATGGAAAAGGTCGGTTTTAATAACGAAGAATATCTCCGACTGCAATCGGAGCATATTATTGAACGAATTTCGGGATTTGGCGGAAAGCTGTACCTTGAGGTTGGCGGAAAGTTATTTGACGATTTTCACGCTGCCCGTGTGCTTCCCGGCTTCCAGCCCGATTCCAAAATTAAAATGCTGCGTCAGCTGAAGGATCGTGCAGAGGTAGTCATTGCAATCAACGCCGCATCCATTGAGCAGAATAAAATGCGTAACGATCTCGGTATCACCTACGACATGGAGGTTCTGCGTCTGATCGACGCCTTTACCGAGTCTGGATTGATGGTGGGAAGTGTTGTCATCACTCAATACGCATCCCAGCCCTTGGCGAACGCATTCCAGAAGCGTCTGGAAAATCTCGGCATCCGCGTATTCCGCCATTATCCCATTCCGGGCTACCCCTCAAATACGAAGCTGATCGTAAGCGACGAGGGCTACGGAAAGAACGATTACATCGAAACCTCCCGACCTCTGGTGGTGGTGACCGGTCCCGGCCCCGGAAGCGGGAAAATGGCAACCTGCCTGTCTCAGCTGTACCACGATAACAAGCGCGGTATCAGCGCAGGTTATGCAAAATACGAGACCTTCCCCATCTGGAATCTGCCCTTGAAGCACCCCGTAAATCTGGCTTACGAGGCAGCAACGGCAGACCTGGATGACGTGAACATGATCGACCCCTTCCATCTGGAGCATTACGGAAAAACTGCAGTCAACTACAACCGCGACGTAGAGATCTTCCCCGTTCTGAACGCTATTTTTGAGAAGATCTCGGGGAAGTCCCCCTATCACTCGCCCACAGATATGGGTGTGAATATGGCAGGCTTTGCCATTGACGACGACGCGCTGGTGCAAAAAGCCGCCCGTAACGAGATCATCCGCCGCTATTACGCAACCCTATGCCGCAAGCGCACGGGGTTATCCGATGACAACGAGGTTTACAAGCAGGAGTTGATCATGAATCAGGCGGACTGTGCGCCCGAGGATCGTCGTTGCATCCGAGCCTCGCTTCTCCGTGCCGAATCCACGGGGGCTCCCGCAACGGCAATCGAGTTGTCGGACGGCACCATCGTTACAGGAAAAACCTCTTCCCTGTTTGGCGCATCCTCTGCGTGTCTCCTCAACTCCCTGAAGGTTCTGGCGGGCATTGATCACGGTGTCGAGCTGATCTCCCCCTCGGTCATCGAGCCCATTCAGGCGCTGAAGGTCAAGAATCTCGGGAACCACAACCCCCGTCTTCATACCGACGAAACCCTGATTGCCCTTGCCGTGTCGGCAACCACCAATCCCGCTGCTGCAGAGGCTATGAAAATGCTACCCCTGCTTAAGGGCTGCGAGGCACATTCCACGGTCATTCTGTCTTCGGTGGACAGCGACGTATTCCGCAAGCTGGGCATAAATTTGACCTGCGAGCCCAGATATCAGAACAAACGCCTTTACCACAAATAATCGATTTACTGTTTTCTCGGAGGATTCCAATGTACGAAAGTTACCTTGACACCATTGAATTTGTTAC
>JAFPBP010000131.1 GCA_017424085.1 Clostridia bacterium | reverse complement strand
GGAGATGAGACTCAGCCTCTGCAGATGCTGGTCTCCTCCATCGACTATAACGATTACGTGGGACGCATCGCCATCGGACGGGTGGAGCGCGGCGTGATGAAGGTCAATCAGGACGTGGTTCTGTGCGACTATCACGGAGCGCGCCCCAACTCCAAGGCAAGAATCGTTTCCATGTATCAGTTCGAGGGTCTCAACCGCGTTCCCTGTCAGGAAGCGCGTATCGGAGACGTGGTCTGCGTTTCGGGCATCGAAAGCGTTACCATCGGAGACACCCTTTGCGCCCCCGAGGCAGTAGAACCCCTGCCCTTCGTGAAGATCTCCGAGCCCACGGTGGAAATGACCTTCATGGTCAACGATTCCCCCTTTGCAGGTCGGGAAGGGAAATACGTAACCTCCCGTAACCTGCGCGCCCGTCTGTACAAGGAGCTTTTGAAGGACGTTTCCCTGCGGGTCAGCGACACCGCCTCCACCGAAGCCTTTACGGTTTGCGGACGAGGGGAAATGCACCTCTCCATCCTGATCGAAAACATGCGCCGCGAGGGCTACGAATTCCAGGTCAGCACCCCCAAGGTTCTGTACAAGGAGATCGACGGCGTTCTGTGCGAGCCCATGGAGCGGCTGGTCATCGACGTTCCCGCCGATTCCGTAGGCGCAGTCATGGAAAAGATGGGGCTTCGCAAGGGCGAATTGACCCACATGAATCAGGTAGGCAACCGCACCCGTCTGGAATTCATCGTTCCCTCCCGCGGACTTTTCGGATACCGCAGCGAATTCATGACCGATACCCGCGGCGAAGGCATCATGAGCTCCATCTTCGAGACCTATTCCCCCTTCAAGGGAGATATTCCCCGCCGTCAGAACGGATCGCTGGTCGCATACGAGACCGGTGACACCACCTCTTACGGCATGTTCTACTCGCAGGACTCCGGTGCCATGTTCATCGGAGCGGGCGTTGAGGTCTACGGCGGCATGATCGTAGGCGAGGCAAACCGCCAGAACGATATCGTGGTCAACGTCTGCAAGAAGAAGCACATGACCGCCATTCGCTCGGCAGGCAAGGATGAAGCCCTGCGGCTGGTTCCTCCCCGCATTCTCAGCCTGGAGCAGGCGCTGGAATTCATCGCCGACGACGAGCTGGTGGAGGTCACTCCCAAAACCATCCGTCTGCGCAAGAGAATCCTCGACCACTCGGTGCGCATGAAGAATTTCATGAAAAACAAATAAAAGAATTTCGGAACCGACGGCGTCGGTTCCGATTTTTTTATCCAACAAAAGAAACAATCCCCGCACGGAGAGAGCCGTACGGGGATATCAATTTGCAATCTTATGATTTTGGTGCTTTCGCCATCTGATACAGAACTTCGGCGGCGAGGCGCGCTTTCGTAACCGAGACGGAGGGATCCTTGGGGAAGCAATAATAGAGGCAGTTGCGATCCCCGATGGAGATCATATCGCCCTTTTCATACCAGAAGTAATCCACGTTCAACTCGTACGCCGAGGCGGAGGATTGGGTGTAGTGCAGTTTTCCGTCGCATCCGGTCAGCGTAAAGCCGTCGGGAGTGTGGGTCAGACGCCCCGAACCCACCATATAAAGCGCCTTGTGATCGACGATCAAGCCGATATCAACATCAGTATCCAAGGCGTATTCCCCCGCAAGGATCTGGCAGCGAACCTGTTCCCGTTGCCACGAAAACCAGTCGGGGATGTGGGGGAATTCGGTCTCCCCCTCGGTGGCGTGAAGCTGTCCGTAGGGGGTCAACTCGTACTGCTTTCCGCAGGCGTGGCAGGTAAGGTGGATGCCCTTTCCTTCCATGGAGCCTTCGGCGCCGCACTTGGGACAGCGGTAGAGAATGCGATGAAGCCCGTCGGCACGGAAGGGCTCGTTAACGGCGACTTTATTTTGAGCTTGCCATGCAAAATTATCGAACGTAAAGACACGGTCCAGACAATCGTCCAGCTCTTGAACCGTTTTTTCCCGAATTTCCTCTTGGGTCAGAAGGCACTCAACCCGTGCGGACACCTTCACCTTCCGCAACTGCAGACAGTTGTATAAGGGATCACGCGCGAAGGCACCTTCGGTGATGATCGATACCACGGGGACATCCAACTTTTTCAACAAAACACCCAACTTGCGAGGCAGGGGCGTTGCGGTTCCGTCCAAGGTATACCCCGCTTCGGGATACATCAAAACACCGGTTTTTTCTTTCTTTACGGCATGCAGCATATCTCGGATCAGCGTCAGATCCGAGACGAATTTTTGCGTGGGAATGCAGCCGATCCGACGCATGAGCCAATCCTTTCCCACAAACCCGTCGGAGGTGCAGACGATAAAGAAGGGCTTGGGATACAGGATGCGCGAGGCAATTTTCAAATCGATGAAGCTGGAATGATTCATAAGGATCAGCCAGGGACCCTTCCCTGCCAGCTCCATGCGATGACAGGTGAAGGTAAAGCGAGTGGCAAACAGATCGGGGATTGACCCGATGCGAATGACAGTTCGGAAGAGCCACCAAGGGCGGCGGGGACGACGGTGGGGAACGCGAGGCAGCGACATGACCTGCTCATAGGGCAGGTGCTTGGTCTTGATCTTCATAGCGGTTTCCTATCCTGATCGTGATTAAGAGAAAAAGGTGACTCGAGAGCCACCTTTTTCAAGTTCAAAAACAGTATGCACGGCTGTTTTGATTTCCCATGGGAAGATTTGCTTTAGTTGCCGGACTCAGCCTTCAGCTCAGCATAGCAAGCGCTGCAGTAAACAGGCTTATCTTCTCTGGGCTGGAAAGGAACTTTTGCTTCGCCGCCGCACTTAGCGCAGGTGGTGGTGAAATATTCTTTCGCACCCTTGCTTGCGGTCTTTCTGGCAGCTCTGCATTCCTTGCAACGCTGGGGCTCGTTCTGGAAGCCCTTTTCAGCATAAAATTCCTGTTCGCCTGCGGTGAACACGAAGGTTTTGCCGCAATCTTTACAGGTCAATTCCTTATCTTCATACATAGTTGAGTTACCTCACTTTTTTTAATTTCGCCCATGTCGGAATCGCACCGACGAGCGTCCATCCTCTTTTTCCACGGGAAAGCAAAGAAACCCCTCATTGGACTAATTCGCTGCACAACTCACAAAAAAAGCGGAACACCGTGCATATTCCTCATTTTCTGAGAACGTGCGCCCTGTGCTAAAACGGATTGATCGCACCTACTTCATTCGGGCATATATGGAATAAGGTAATCAGTACGGGAGATACTCCCGCAGCTTCTTTTTGATCCGCGTCATGGCGTTATCGGCGGATTTATATGAAATCCCCAGAGTTTGGGAAATTTCCGAAAGGGAGACCCCTGCAAGATAAGCATCCAGGACCTTCCGCTCCAAGGGGGAAAGGCGAGGCTGAAGGTGCTGAAATGCCTGACGGGCGGCGTCGGATTCCGCATAGCGCTCCTCGATGGGGGGATCCTCGGAGAGAATGGTATGATCCACGTCATCCAAGGGAACGGTGCAGGGCTCAGTGGCATATCCGCGGGCGGCGGAACAGACGCGATTGCGGATACAGACCTTGATGAAAGCGTCAAAGGGAACGCCGCGGTCGGGATCGTAGGCACAGCATCCCAGATACAGCCCCCACAAGCCCTCCTGAATCAGATCTTCCCTATCACGCTCGGGATAAGATGAGACGACGGTTCGGACGAAGGGAAGATAGCGCTCATGCGCGCAGGCAAAATCCAACACAACGACCGACCCCCTCTCATTCGCTTTCGAACTTCTGAAAAAACAACAACACGCCCACCCTCACATGTGTGAGGGGAGGCGTGTGGAGATATTTTTCGAGGGTTTCGAAAAAAACATAGAAAACAAACCTTAGTTGATGATAGTCTGCTCGGTATCGATGTCGAAGAGGTGAACGCGGTTCATATCAAGAGCGATCTTGATGTTATCGCCGGGCTTCGCAATCGAGGAGGGATCAACGCGTGCGGTGAACTTGTTCTCCTGAACGTCCAGATACAGGTAAGTTTCAGCACCCATCTTCTCGGTGACTTCAACGTCAGCGGTAATGATGGACTCGTTGAACTTCTCAAGATACATGGGATCGTCGTAGATGTTCTCGGGACGGATACCCATAATAACCTGCTTGCCGCCGTAGCTGAGCAGCTTCTCGTAGTTCTCGGTGCGGACCTTGGATTCGGGAAGCTTCAGAGACCAATCGCCGAAGTTAACGAACATATCGTCGCCGCGACGGGTCAGCTTTGCTTCGATGAAGTTCATCTGGGGAGATCCGATAAAGCCGGCAACGAACAAGTTGCAGGGAGTATCGTACAGAACCTGAGGAGCGTCGCACTGCTGAACGAAGCCGTCCTTCATAACGACGATACGGTCAGCCATGGTCATAGCCTCGGTCTGGTCGTGGGTAACGTAAATAAAGGTGGTACCCAGCTTTCTGTGGAGCTTGGACAGCTCGGTTCTCATGGAAGCACGGAGCTTAGCGTCCAGGTTGGACAGAGGTTCGTCCAGAAGGAAGACCTTAGGCTCACGAACGATAGCACGACCCAGAGCAACACGCTGTCTCTGACCACCGGACAGAGCCTTGGGGCGACGGTCCAGCAGGTGGG
>JAFPBP010000130.1 GCA_017424085.1 Clostridia bacterium | reverse complement strand
GTCCCCTTCTACGCCGAGCGCACCCTGCGGGAGCTGTCCCTGATCAAGGATCTGGTGGATCGGGGAGAGATGGAAGACGAAGAGCTGTAAGGAGCGATCGCAGTGACCACGCTTTTATTGCTCCGCCACGGCACCAGCGTCAACAACACCGAGCGCCGCTTTTCGGGGCAATTCGACACTCCCCTCACCGAGCAGGGGCGTCTGCAAGCTGCCGAGGCGGGGAAATACATTCTGAAATCCTTTCCCGTCACCGCCGTTTACGCCAGCGATCTGACCCGCGCACGGGATACGGTAACTCCCGTGGCGCAGGCGTTGGGCTTGCCCGTGACCCTCGACCCCGCCCTGCGGGAGGTAGATCTGGGAGATTTTACCAATCAGCCCATCCAGGAATACAAGGCTCTGCACGAAGAGATCTATCGGGCGTTCCGCACCGAAAACAAACGGCTTCCCAAGGGAGAATGCTGGGGAGACGTGACCGAGCGGGCGTGGAAGGCGTTTCAGCGCATTGCCGCCGCCCACCCCAACGAAACGGTCCTCGTCGGGACCCACGGCGGCGTGATCCGTGCCCTGCAGACCCTTTGGCAGGGGAAGGATCCCTCGCAGATCGACACGACGCCCGAGCCCACCAACGCATCCCTGACCGTGATCGACTGCGAGAACGGAGCCGTCACGGTGCGTCTGCAGAGCTGCAACGCCTATCTGACCGAACCAAACGATTGAAAGAGAGAGAACACGACCATGGCACGCTTTGGCGCATTGCACCATTTTATCACCATCACCCGCCACCGTCACAAGGTCATCGCCCATTGCTTTCGGGCGGGGATCCCCTGGCGGGGGCTGATGCACGATCTTTCCAAATACACCCCCACGGAGTTTTCCGAGGGCGCCCGCTATTGGCAGGGGACCCGCAGTCCCAACGAAAAGGCGCGGGAGGACGTGGGGTATTCCGCCGCCTGGATCCATCATCGGGGGCGGAACCGTCACCACTTTGAATATTGGAAGGATTATAACATGACCACCCATCGGGAGGAGCCGGTGAAAATGCCTCTGATCTTCGTGATGGAGATGTTTTGCGACCGCGTTGCGGCAAGCAAGATCTATCAGGGGGAAAAATACACCGACCGCCACCCCATCGAATATTTCCTGCGGGCGAAGCCGACCCGCATCATCCACCCCGAGACCTCGGATCTGTTGGAATCGTGGCTGGTGATGCTGGCGGAGCGGGGAGAAAAGGAAACCTTCAAAGCCCTGCGCCGCATCCGCCGCACCCGCGGAAAAGACCTGAATTACTGAAGAATACGCCGAAAGGATGAACCCTTATGAACGCTGAGCTTTTACTGGATCTCATCGACCGATCCCCCACCCCCTTCCATGCCGTTGCCACGGCGAAGGACCTTCTCACCCAAGCGGGCTACGCCCCCGTCCCCACCGACGGCACCCCCTACGGGGCGGGCTTGTGGTACGCGGAGCGCAACGGATCTGCCCTGATCGCCTTCCGCATCCCCGAAAACATCAACCCCGCAACGGTATCCTTCCGCATTTCCGCCGCCCACGGGGATTCCCCCTGCTTCCGTCTCAAGCCCAATCATCAGCTGCAGGGAACCTATTCCCGCCTGAATACCGAGGTCTACGGAGGCAGCATTTATCACACCTGGACCGACGTTCCCCTTGCCCTTGCAGGACGGGTCACGGTACGGGAGGAAACGGGCTTGGTCTCGCGGCTGGTGCATCTGAACCGCCCCGTAGCGGTGATCCCCAACACGGCGCCCCACCTGCGCCCCATGAATTCGGGGCTGGAGCTGAATCCCGCCTCGGATCTGATCCCTCTGTTCGGAGCCTCGGGAGATATCCTCGATCAGGTTGCCGCCGAGCTGGGCGTGGAGAGAGACGCCATCGTGGGGCAGGACCTTTCCCTGGTCTCCTACGGAAAGGGCTTCGTCTTCGGACCCGAGGGAGAATATATCTTCTCTCCCCGTCTGGACGATCTGGAATGCGTTTTCACCTGTCTGGACGGACTTCTGTCCTCCAGATCCCCCGAAAACGTGATCTCGCTCTTTGCTCTGTTTGACAACGAGGAAACGGGCTCTCTGTCCTACGCGGGCGCGGCAAGCACTCTGATGCGGGACGTTCTGGCGCGGATCCTTCCCGATGAGGGGCAGCGGCAGGACGCCCTCGCCCGCTCCTTCTTCGTCTCGGCAGACAACGGTCACGCCATCCATCCCAATCACCCCGAGTTGTCCGACGCCAAAAACGCCCCCGCGCTGAACGGAGGCGTGGTGCTGAAATACAACGCATCCCTGCGGTACGTCTCCGACGGCTTTACGGGCGCCCTCTTCGGAGAGATCTGCCGCCGCGCCGACGTGCCCGTGCAGATCTTTGCCAACCGCTCCGACAAGCCCGGCGGATCCACGTTGGGCAGGCTGTCCGAAGCGCAGGTTCCCCTGCGGGGCATCGACATCGGTGCCGCCCAGCTCGCCATGCATTCGGCACGGGAAACGGCGGGAAGCCGTGACGTGGAATATCTCTCCCGCGCCATGACCGCATTTTATTCTGAAAACTTCACCCTGTCCGCCGACGGGGTTCAATGGAACTGAGGAGGAAGACATGAACAAATCGTTATTGAAAAAGTACGCCCGTCTCATCGTGCGCGTGGGCGCAAACGTGGCACGGGGAAACCGCGTGGTGGTCTACGCATCGGTGGAGCAATCCAACCTTGCCACCGAGGTGGTGCGGGAGGCATATCGCTGCGGCGCCGAATCGGTGACGGTGGAATGGAGCTGTGACGAGATCACCCGTCTGCATTACACCCATCGCATGACCGACGTCATGACCGAGATCCCCAAGTGGGAAAAGGAGAAGATGAAGGACATGTCCGAGCGTCTTCCCTGCCGCATTTTTATCGAATCCTCCGACCCCGATATCCTGCGGGGAATCAGCCAGGAAAAGCTGCGCGCCGTGCGCCTCGCCCGCGCCAAGGCATTCAAGCCCTATCGGGACGCCATGGACAACAAGCACGCCTGGATCATCGCCGCCGCCCCCTCCAAGGCGTGGGCGCAGAAGGTCTTCCCCGACAAGAAGCCTGCCGAGGCAATGAATCTGCTCTGGGACGCCATCCTCAAATCGGTGCACGTATCCGCCGACACCGACCCCGTAAAGGAATGGGAGCTTCTCAACGAATCCTTCCGCGCAAAGTGCGATTGGCTCAATGAAAACAAGTTCGTCGCCATGGAATACACCTCCTCCAACGGAACCAACTTCCGCGCAGGGCTGATCCCCGGCGTGAAATGGCTGGGCGGCGGCGAAGCCACTCTGGACGGGCATTTCTTC
>JAFPBP010000129.1 GCA_017424085.1 Clostridia bacterium | reverse complement strand
GTTTTGGCAGGAAGGAACCTTCCTTCTTTCGGCGTGGGGCGTGGGGATCCTGTGCTTTCTCCTGTGTTCCCTGCTTCTTTGGCTGATCACCTCCCTGTCGATCCGCATCAAGGCGGGAGGATTGCTGCGAAAAACTCTGGTGGGACGCGTTATCCAGTTGATCTTGGGGCTGCTCCGACACCTTTTGAAGCTCCTCAAAAAGATTCCCACCGTCGCCACCGTTGCGGTCTGCGCGGGATTTTTGGCAGGATGCAATATCCTTTTGGGAGTTCTTTCCCACGATCTTGCGATCCTGTTCCTCCTCACGCTGGAATCCTTCGTTGGATTTTTCGCCGCCGTGACCATCGCACTCATGTGCCGTTCCCTGCAAAAGCAGGCAAAATCGCTGGCAAACGGGAACCTGCAGGAAAAGGTCAACACCACCCTTCTCTGCGGACCGCTGAAGGAGCACGGAAACGATCTGAACCGCATCGGAGAGGGCATGAGCACCGCCGTGCGGGAGCAGATCAAAAGCGAGCGAACCAAAACCGAGCTGATCACCAACGTTTCCCACGACATCAAGACCCCCTTGACCTCCATCATCAACTACGTGGATCTTTTGGGTAAGGAGGAGGGGCTGAGCGAGCAGGCGAAGGAATACGTAGCAATCATGGAACGGCAATCGGCGCGGCTGAAAAAGCTGACCGAGGACGTGGTGGAAGCCTCCAAGGCATCGGCAGGCACCCTGATTCTGGAGCCCACCCCCTGTGACGTGGGCGTGCTTCTGGAGCAAACGGTGGGAGAATACGCAGAGCAGACCGAGGCTTTGGGGTTGAACGTGATCCTCACAGCCCCCGATCAGCCCGTCACCGTCTTTGCCGACGGACGGCGCCTGTGGCGGGTCTTTGATAATCTGATGAACAACATCTGCAAATACGCCCTTCCCCATACGCGGGTCTATCTGACCCTGACCGAAACCGCCACCGAGGCAACGGTGGTCTTCGCCAACATCTCCCGCGATCGGCTGAGTGTGGATCCCTCCGAGCTGACCGAACGGTTCGTGCGGGGAGATCAAGCCCGATCGGAGGGCGGAAGCGGGCTGGGGCTCGCCATCGCCCGCAGTCTGACCGAATTGCAGGGCGGACGGTTCACCGTTACCGTGGACGGAGATCTGTTCAAGATCACCCTCACCCTGCCGAAGCATCAAGAAGTATCCCGATAAAACCACCCGAAAGGAGCCCCACCGTGAGCAGACTCAAACGGCGCGATCTTCAGCATCTTACTCCAAGACAAAAGAAAATCTTCGGTCTGATTGCCGTCGGGCTGGGCGTGGGCTTCATGCTTCTGATCACCTATTTCATCGGTCGCCCCATGCTCCGCTTCGTTTCCGAGCCCGAGGCCTTCCGCGCTTGGGTGGACGGGCACGGCATTTGGGGACGGATCATATTCGTGGGAATGCTGATCTTTCAGGTAGTCATCGCCATCATTCCGGGAGAACCCTTGGAAATGGGGGCGGGATACGCCTTCGGCGCCGTGGAGGGCACGATCCTGTGCGTGATCGGAACCACCCTCGGGGGAATTTTGGTATTTCTTCTGGTGAAATCCTTCGGGATCCGTCTGATCGAGGTTTTCTTCTCGGTGGACAAGATCCGATCCCTATGGTTTTTACGTACCGCAAAACGGCGAAATCTGACCATCTTTCTTCTCTTTGCCATCCCCGGAACCCCCAAGGATCTGCTTTGCTATTTCGTGGGGCTGACCGACATGCAGCTGGGCACGTGGATCCTCATTTCGTCCATTGCCCGCCTGCCCTCCATCGTCACCTCCACCATCGGAGGAGACGCCATGGGAGATCAGAAATACGCCCTTGCCATTGTCGCCATCCTCATCACCGCCGCCATCAGCGCCGCGGGGGTCATCGCATATCAGATCATGATCAAACCGAGGCGGAAAAAGAAACAGGGAAAAGATAAGACATAATTGTAAAATCTCCCGAGAAACCGTTGCAATTTCTCGGGAGAAATGCTATAATGAAGAAAATATACGCTGCAATTCACGCCGATCACATCGAATTCATACATTCAAAAAGGAGCAAACTTTATGAGCAATCCCTTTCTCTCTCTGTAAAACGAAAAAAAGGTTCTGATCGCAGCCCATCGCGGATCCTGCGGCGGGAATATTCCCTGCAACTCGCTTCCCGCCTTTCAGATCGCGCTGAACTACGGCGCGGACATCATTGAGCTGGATGTGGAGCGCGCCGCCGACGGAAAATTCTACATTCAGCATCCCGGCATGGAGCCCGTGCATCTTCGCATGAAGGACTCCATCACCAAATACCCCTCCGACGTGGTCTCGCAGATGGTTCTGTCCAACTGTGATCTGAACCGCACCCAGTATCCCATCGTCCGTCTGGAGGAGGCGCTGGATTATCTGAAGGGCAAGTGCATCATCAACCTGGATAAATTCTACATGAATCCCGAGGGCATC
>JAFPBP010000128.1 GCA_017424085.1 Clostridia bacterium | reverse complement strand
TTACTGTTCAGAGAGATCTTCAGTCCGTCCCGAATCATGGAGGAGGTAGCGGACGAAAAGCCATCCATGGAGGGGGCGGTACCGACGATCATATAGGGCTTGTTGCAGAGATTGGCAACGATCTTGCCGATGTCGTTCAGCGTTCCCGTTCCCACGGTGATGATCATATCGCAGGCAGGGTCCACGTGCATAGCGGCAGATCCTACCGCTTCCTCGGCAGGCTCAAAGCGCTCTGCGGGAAACACGAAGCTTCCGTAAGAGATTCCCGCCTCGGCGAGGATGGAAAGAACGGTCTTTCCTGCCGCCGCATGGGTATTCTCATCGGAAAAGACGAAAACGGTCTTGGCGCCGTATTTACGCACAAGATCGGGGATTTGCTTCACGGCACCCGACTCGATGACCACGTCGCGCACCTTGGCGAAGTGATATTTTCCGCATTGGCACAGATAGCCGTCGCGGGCAAGCAGGGCTTCAATGGAGGTATCAACAGACATAGAGACGCTCCTTTGCTGGGTTGATTTGATTCTATTATTATAGCACAAAAACGCAGGAATGTCAACCGAAAATTCAGCACAATTTCGCCGCCGCAGAACGGGCGAGCTCCCGATAACGGCGATAGCGGGGAGAATCGGTATCTCCGTATTTCACCCCAAGCATGACCCATTCGCAATATTCGTAGAAAAGGAATCGATCCAAGGCGCGGCGATAATCCTCGTAGGAAATGCCCTTGGAGGCGATCAGATGCTCGTAATAATAGGTCACGGCAAACTCCCGATCCTCGTCGGACAGGACGAACAGGGCGTTCGGGTCGGATTCGCCGTGGGCAAGAAGACGGGCAAGGGAGGTGGGATACGGCAAAAGAGCGGCGACCTCCCAATCGATGAGAACGGCGCGTCCATTGCCCACAAGCACGTTAAAGGGCAACAGATCGTCGTGGCATAGGGTGCGGGGAAGGGCTTGATAGCAGGACAGAAAGTCCCCGTACGCCCGTTCCAACAGGGGATCGGCAAGATACCGCCCCCGATCGATACGGCGGGTCAGCGTGAGATCGAAGGTATAATCCACCGAAGAAGGCTCTCTGGCATTCCAAAAGCGCTCCTGCAACGCAATAAGAGCGTCCAGCGCAAGGGTAAGAGAGGCTCGGTCGCAACGGCACATGCTCTCCCCTTCTGCGTATTCCATGAGAAGATAGCAATTTCCCTCCCATTCTGCCGTGCGGTACAAACGGGGAACGGAAGGTGCGTTGGAAAGGTATGTCTGATAAATCTGAGCCTCAAACGCTTTTGCCCGTTTCAGGACGCAGGGGGTTCCGTTGAGGGAAACCCTCCAGACGGAATATTCGCTTCCGTCCTCCTCACTTCGAAAGGCGGTGCAATCCTCGGGGGAAAGCCCGAGGGACTTCAGAAACGAAGAAAAATTATCCATTGAAGATCACCTTTTTGTTCACGTAATCGTAGCAAAGGACCCGCTTGGCGCGCAGATAGGGGTCGCAGTTGTCTCCCACGCGGATGATTTTGAGAATTCCGAGATTGGCATCCACGGAGCAAACGTTGAAGCAATCGTAGGTGCGGGTTCCCTTGACCCGAGCCCCGTCACACCAACCCGCCCAATAGGTGGCGCATTCCACGATGCTGTTCAGAACACCCCCTGCCGTATAACCGAAGCCGTCGTGATGATCGTGCCCCGCCAAATTGCAGACGAGGATCCCGCCCTCCCGAACGAAATCGGAAAGCGTGTCCTCGAAGGGGGACTTGGGGGCATCTTTGCAGATCTCCTCGTAAGGAATGATGGTCTGAAAGGTGGTATCGGGGCGGATAACGGTCTGATCCGAGGGCTCGTGCATGGCGGTGATCACGTGAAGCCCCTTCTGCTTTGCCTCGGAGAGAAGGGCGGCAAGCCAAGCGATCTGCTCCGATAGGTCGTAATAACAATCCAGAACGATCAGCCGAAGATTGCTTTGGGGAAAATCCTTGTAATAATAGGTGGGGTACGGAGTATCGGGCAGGACCACGTCCCAATCGTCGGGGTGATTGAAGAGCATTCGGTAGACCGTCGCCTGATCGGATTTTCGGCGGGGGCGGTCGGGGGAAGGCATGTTGGTGAAGGTATCGTGATTTCCGACGCAGTTATAGATGGGGCGTTGGCAGGGGGCGCAGGTACCGTAAAAATCCACGTACTGCTCCTGGGACCCTCCGCAATAATCCCCCGTATGCAGAATAAAGGAGATATAATCCTTGTAGTAATTCACGTACTCCACCATACGGTTCCAGGGATCGGCGACGGCATGAGCGTCAGAGCAATGCACGAACTGCAAGGGCTCGTAGGGATCCTTGAAAAAACGACAACGCTTGGAGGCGCCCTGAATGAGGAAGGGCTCAAGATCGCGATTGAGAGATACGATATCGGTGGGGTACATAACATCCTCCGGAATCAAAAATTCAAAGTAACGATGGGGTGATCAAAGATAACAGACAAAGTCTCCTCTTCTCCGTTTCGACAAAGGGTGAAGGGGACTGTGCCAACTCCCTGCAGAGTAACGGAATCTTCGTCCACGGACAGGACTTCACCGTTTTCTCCATGGGGATAGACCAAGGTATCGCCGTGAACCACACACTTGATCATCTGACCGAAGGGCATTTCGACGGAATAACGGCAATCTCCCACGCGGACAGTGGCGCGACGCAGAGTCTCGGGAGCGCGGTACCAATCCACGGGAAGAAGATACAGATGAACGTCTCCGTTCTCCTGCCGATAGACCGAGAATTCCGCATCGTCGCCAACCTCTGCCCAGACCCGCTCCCGAGTGATCATCTCGGTCATAGAGGAGGTCAGAAGGGATTCGTAGAGGGATCGGATCGCGGGATGCGCAGGGTAGGTATTGGAGTTAACCAAAAGAATCTCACCGTCTCCGCAAGCATAGCGGCAAAGCAAGGGGCGACCGTTATCGGTGCGCTCCAATACAGTACAGTCCGCGGTTGCGGCGTTGGTGCAGACGGAAAGGGAAACGCCGCGATAGGTATCCTCGGAAAATTCGGGAGAACCGTCGGCAAACAGGAAGGGATTGTCTTCATAAACGAACTTGCCCTGCCGAATCGCCTCCAGATCTGTGGTAACGGTGGTATGGGGACGGGTGAGGATCAGCCGTCCGCCACGGGAGACGTAATCGTACAGGCGGCTCAGATCGTCGGGATCAGCGCAGTTGTACCCCATAAACGCAAGGGTCTTGTAGTTTTCCTCGGCAAACGCCGTTGCCTCAATGGGAAGGGTATCCACCTGCCCGTAGGGGGTGGGGCTATGATATCCCTGCGGAGCGTCGGTGGGGCAATCGTGACGAACCACGGAGAAGCCGGGTCTGGACAAGGGATAGAAGGTGCGGAAGAGATCCCAGCTCTTCTCCGCATCGGTGGCAATCCCCGCAGGCATGCCGTCCACGGCGCGCCAGCCCCAGGTCTTATCCATGCCGCCCCGTCCCAGCCAGCCGTCGTAGCGACCGTGGATCAAGCCCATGGGAGTATAGAATCGACCCGTGCGGGAATGAGACGCCACGTAGCGGGCAAAATCGGTCTGTTGCTCGACATGATTTATGCAAGCCTCGGAGAAACGGTGATGCTTTGCATAATACTCCTCCAAGCGCCACAAGCCCTCCTCCGTATTGATCTCGTCTGCATCCAGAAGATACGAGGAATAGAGCGCCAGACGGTAGCGGCGATAACGCTCGGGGCAATCGTGGGGAGTAGACGACCACTGCACCGCATGATGAACCCCAACGGAGGGCAATTTATAAGCAACCTTTACGCCGCGCAGGAAGGAGAGCAGGATTTCCATGGTTCCGTACATGGTCTCGCATCCAACCCAAGGCAAGCCTGCCTGCAAAAAGTATTTGAAATAGACCGAGGGACCCGTATGGCGCACCGTTCCCTTGCAGAAGGAGGAAATGGAGGCAAGGGCAGTTTCGGCGGCGATTTTCATATCGCGGGGGACGAAGGGGTTTCGGAACATATATTCCGTTTCCCCGCAACGGTCGAACACGTAATTTTCGGGGGAGTACCGCTGCCAGGTATGCTCGGGATCCTCGGAGAAG
>JAFPBP010000127.1 GCA_017424085.1 Clostridia bacterium | reverse complement strand
ATCCCCGTAGGTTTCGGCGTTACGGAAATCGTTATAAGTAAAAATCTCGTTCATCCCCGCCTTGTCATTGGCAAAGGCATAACACAAGCCGGAGAAGAACAGCAGGATCGCCGCGCACAACACGGCAAGCCCCTTGACCCATAGGGATCGGTACCAGGTCACACGTGACACCTCCGTTTATTTTTCCAGCTTATAGCCGATTCCCCAGACAACCTTCAGATAGCGGGGCTCCTTGGGATTGATCTCGATCTTTTCACGAATACGGCGAATATGGACCATGACGGTGTTATCCACGGCATGAGCCTCCTCGTTATGCACGCCCGTATAGATCTCCTCGGCGGAATAGACCCGCCCGGGAGAGCGCATAAAAAGCTCCATGATCTTCCATTCGGTGGCAGTCAGCTTTACGGAACGCTCATCCGCATAGAACTCCTTGGAGGTCAGATTCATGCGAAGCCCGCCCACCGTGATCTCATCCCCGCTTTCCGCATCGGCAGAGGCACCCAGCTTGAAATAGCGCCGAAGCTGGGAACCGATCCGAGCCAAAAGCTCCATGGGATTATAGGGCTTGGAAATATAATCGTCCGCCCCCACGTTCAAGCCGAGGATCTTATCGCTGTCCTCGGTGCGGGCGGAAAGAATGATAATGGGGATATTTCGGGTCTGTCGAATCCGCATCACGGCAGAAAGCCCGTCCATGTGAGGCATCATCAGATCCATCAGGATGAGATGAACGTCGTTCTCAGACAGGAGATCCAACGCCTCCAATCCGTCATAAGCCTTCAGAACGGAATATCCCTCCATCTCCAGCAGCTTCGAAATGGCGGATACGATCTCGGGATCGTCATCCACCACGAGGATGGTTTGCTTGTGCTCCGCTACTGCCATGACCAACTCTCCTTCCGACCAAAGGTCCGTATTGATATCATACTTATTTATTATAACACAGATTCGTCTCTCTGTCAATATTCGCCCGACAGAAATTCGCCCCGAATACCGAAGCTCGGGGCGATTTTGTTTCAAGACTCAAGCTTGGTGCTTGCGATGAACTTCCTCTGCGCGATTCTTGCAGAAATCCAAAAATTGAAGCCAGAGATCACCGTCGATGAAACGGTTCTCCCCTGTGGTGCGAAGGATCTCGCCCCGCACGAGGGTATCGTTGTTCCAGACGTGGTTCCCAATGAAGACGTCCACGGGAATCGTCTTCAGACGCTCCACGGAGCGAAGATAATCGGCAACGCAGCCGTCGTAATCGTACTGATCGGGAACGAGGGTATTGGCGCCCGCACCGCCGAACATTCCCACACGGTAGGTTTTTCCGTTTTCGGTTGTGGTAAAGAAGGGCGAAATGCACCCCTCGGTATGCCCCGGCGTCTCCAAAATTTCAATGGTCGTATTCCCCAGCTGCAGGGTATCCCCCTCCCGCAGAAGGACGTCGGGACGGAAATACTTCAGAACCTTCGCCTCATCCTTGGCGCCAATGAGGGTCTTTGCACCCGTCAGATGCACGAAAGCGGCAGTTGCGGCAGTGTGATCCCCATGCCAATGGGTATGAAGGATATACTTCACGTCGTAGGGAGAAAAGCCCAGCCGATAGATGGAATTGATCAAAAGATGCAGGGTATCCTCGTATCCCGTATCGATGAGGATCAGCCCGTCGCCCGTGTCGATCAAATGGGAGGATGCGGGAAAGCACCCCACGAAATATACGTTTCCGATGATACGGAAGGGCTCCATGACACCCTCGTAATGATGCTGAAAGGTCTTGCGCTCAAACATAATTACACACCCTCATTCCGCCTTGGAGGCTTTGTCCAGACGGTAGTTGCGGAAATAGATCAGCAGATCCACGGTAACCATCAGGAAATTGATCATGTAAAACACCAGCGTATACCACTTCTGCCCGAAGGATGCCATATAAGCCTCGTTGCAAAGCTTGGAGGCGATCCCCGCAATATAACCGAACCAGATCAGCACCAGAAACCCGAGGCTTTTCCCCTTGGTGGTACGCGCTTTATAGGACTTCATCACGTTCAAGGGCCAGGATGCCCCGAAGGACAAAACCATAATAATTTCCAAAAGCTCGCTCATAACAGACTCCTTACGCGAATTTTCTCCATTATAGCACGGATTTGTGACATTTTCTACACAGATCGGAAACGAAAGGAAAAACTCGGATCCCCCACCGCAGAGGCAGGGGATCGAAAGATCAGATATCGTATTTTGCCAAAATCTCGCTGGGGGTTTTCCGAAGCAGGGAAAGAATGGGAAGGGTTCCGCAGAAGAGCCCCAGGGCGTAGAGGATCAGAAGAACCGCGCCTGCCATCCAGGGAGGATAGTAGAAGACGTCCAGAACCAGATCGGAAAGATTCAGACAGCAAAGCAGGAAGGCGCTGGTGGCAAGATAGCCGACAAAGACCGTGAGGGTCGTCAGAACCACCGCTTCGATGAAGAATTTGAAGATCAGATTCCCCTTGGAAACGCCGATGGCGCGATAGATCCCAACCTCCTTGATGCGGTTCATCAAAGACGAACGCATAATGAAGTACATGCAAATGCTCATGAGGACCAACAGCACACCCATGGTGACCAAGCCCGTGACGATGCCGTTGTTGTTATCCTCGATCGAATTCTGAAAGATCTGATCGGGAGTCAGAAGGACCACGCTTTCGTCCTCGGAGATCAGATGGGAGAAGGTGGCACGCAGCCATTCCTCGGTCACGGCGGGATCGGAGGAGTGGATCACGGTGTAATACCGCTCCGAAAAGGAGAGGTCGGTATCGATCAACACGTTCTTTGCGTAGTCGAACATGGGATCAAAGCGGAGGTTTGCCGTGGGGTGAGACTCTCCAAGCACACGGGCAAACGCCGCAAAATCGGCATCGCTCACAAGATAGGTATCGTTATGGAAGGCGGCGGAATTGCGATCGGTCATATAGAACTCGTCGGCGAAGAGATTGTTATATTCCTCCAGATCGTTGAACAGGTACGGAAGCATGGGAACCGCCTTTGCCAATTCGGTCTGGGAGGGATAGGCGCCGTAAAGATCCTTATAGCAGACCGCCTTATAATATTCCTCGTGGAAGAAATAGTACTTTGCGATCTCCACGTCCTTTTCCACGTAGAGCCAAGCCTCCATGGAGGAGGGATCGAAGAAAAAGTAATCCTTCAGATAAGCGTCTGCCTGATCGTAATAGTAATCGAAATACTCGCAATAATGCAGATCCCAATACTGTTTGAGTGCGGCAGAAAATTCCTTGGAGCCCAACAAAAGGTCGGGACGCTCCTCCAGCAGTCGGCGGGTGAAATAGGCGGTGGAATCCTCTCGTTCAAAGCCGTTGGTCTTGAGCCATTCGCCGTAGTCCTGCGCCATCTCTCGAATTTCGGTGACGGTCACTTCCCGCCCCTGGATCCTGATGGTCTCGCCTACCTCGGGATAGGTCACGTCGGTGCGGTAATCCCGCAGGACCAGCACCGTCTCCCCTTCCTTGAGGTTCAGCCCATAATCGGCGCCCCGCTTGGTGAGGGAGGGAGAAAGGAATCGGAGCACGTATTTTGCCAAGGCGACGTCGCTCATGTAAACGGCGGTCTCATCGCTCTGCACCACGCCCGCAATGCGGGCATATTCACCGTCGATCGCAATGGTCGTGGTGATCAGCCCCACCAGATCCCGATACTCGGTCAGATACCCCAGCGTAGATTGCTTCAGCAGGGCATCGGCAACACGGGTGGTGATGAGGATCTCGGACATGGAAAGTCCGTCCTTCCTCCCCGCAACCGTCTTGAGGGCATCCGCCAGAGAACGGTCCAGAAAAACGGCGTTGGTCTGAAGGCTGCTGTACATCGAGCTGAAGGTTTCAAAGGTTCCCGTACGGAACGAGATCTGACCGTCGCCCCGAGGATATTCCGTTGCCAGACGAATGGCATCCACGGCGGTGGAGGGATCGTTGACGGCAGCAGACAGAGCGGCAGACACGGAGGGATCGGGAGTGAGAAGATAAAAAACGTTGTGGTTATAGGAGGCGTCCACGTCGGCAAGGTCTTCGAAGGCGGTGCCGAAGACGGCGCTCATAAAGACCACCACGGCGGCGAAGAGGCACATGCAGTTGCGCAAAACCTTTTTCCCCCGTTTTCCGTCCTTGAAGTTCGCCAGATACCCGCTTTTCACGGAGGATTTCAGCGAAAACAGGCGTCCGAAACGGGTGCCCTGCAGGGGAGGCAACGCAGACATATCGATCCCCTCGGACAGCTCCGACTTGACCGAATTATCCACGTAGACCCCTTCCCGAAGCTTCACCTCGCTGAAGCGATCCAGAACCTGAACCTTTTCGGTATCAATACGGACGTAAACCTTTCCGCCCTGATTAACGATCTTCAGGCGGATCGGCTGAGACAGGGGCTCACCGTAATATTCCACCTGTGCGTTTTGGTCGGAAAGCTCGGTGCGCTCCAGCTCGCCCAGATAGATGCTGTTTTTGTCCCGCGCGGAAAAGCCGTTGGCGGAATCGTTCTGCGTTACGTTGACCACCTTGCCGTCGGACAGCTCAATGACCGTATCGCAATAATAATCCACAAGATTCGCCTCGTGGGTCACCAAAATGACCAGGTGATCCTTGGAAATGGATTTCAGAAGATCCATGATCATTACGGTATTCGCCTCGTCCAGATTGCCCGTGGGCTCGTCGGCGAGAATGACGGGGGGATTTTTCACGATGGCGCGGGCGATGGCAATGCGCTGCTGCTGACCGCCCGAAAGGGTATCGGGGGGACGCTTGGCGTATTTTTCCATGCCAACGTTGGTCAGAGCCGCCGTCACGCGGGCTTCGACCTCACCCTCGTCGGTCACTCCGCAGAGGCGGAGGGCATCCGCCACGTTATCAAAGCAGGATTCGCCCTTGTTCAGATTGTAGTTCTGGAAAATATACCCAACGTAGCGATTGCGGATCACGTCGGTATTGCGGCGAAGATCCTGCCCTTCTACGGTCAGAGTTCCCTGAGCGTACTTATCCAAGCCGCCGATCACGTTAAGAAGGGTGGTCTTGCCGCAGCCGCTTTTGCCGAAGATCGCAACCATGCCCTTTTCGGGAAGATCAAGGCTTACGTCGTTGATCACGTGGATCTCGTTCTGACGCCCCTTGTTGAAGTATTTATGAATGCCCTGCAAACGGATCATGCCGCAGCACCCCCTCTCAAGGATTTCTTCACGCTCTCACCGAACAGCTTGCGGATCTGCTTATGGGTGATCCGCACGGTGAGCAGGATCATTCCCAGGAAGATCAGAGCGTACTGCCAGGCATACAGATAAACGAAATATTCGTTAAAGGCGGGGCTTGTAAAGATAAACACCGCCGTTGCCACCACCAGAAGGAAGGCGGGAATGAGAGCGATCAGCATGCGGACGTACATGCCGATGCGGATCACCTTCACGGGAATGCCCATGGAGCGCATGATCGCCATATCGCCCTTGAAGGAGGACAGGGTGCGTCCCGAGCAAAGATTGATAAAGAAGGCAAGGAAGACCAGCGAGACGATCCAGACGCCACCCATCACGAGGCAGAGAAGAACGCCCATGATCGCCTCCATGGCGTCGGGGGTATAGGTGGTATCGGAGGGAACGGCGATGTACCCATCGTCCTGCAACGCCTTGGCTGCCTTATAGGCGGCTTTGTCGTTCTCAAAGAACAGAGAGACCTGACGGTAGGAATCGTTGAGCACCGTTTCCGCGATCTCACGCAGTGCTTCGTCGCTGATAAAGACGCATTCCTGCGCCTTCGATTCGGGAGCGGGGTTATCGTTGGTCATGTACGAATTGTCAAAAAGACGCTCGAAGGTGATAGAATTGGAGCCGGAATCGCTGAAATAATCGTAACGGAAATAGGTGGAGGAAAGGAACAGATCTGCGGTATATTTCATATCCGCGGCGGCAAGATCCTGCTTATACTGCGCAACCTTTGCCATCTTCACGTAGATCTTATCCGCAGGCATATCGAAGGAAGGAACGAAGCTGCCGGGATAGTATTTCCGCTGCTCACCGCTCGCCTCCGTGATGGTAAAGACCATTTTCATGGTCGAGCGGTTTTGCAGATAACAGATCGCCGTTGCCGTGCGGAAGCCTTCCTCGGTGAAGAGACATTTGGGGAACAGATTGTTATCGTAATAATACTTTACCCCTGTGACCTTCAGAGTCATCCCCAGCATCTCGATCTCGGGAGCAAGGATCTCGTCCTTCCCCACGGTGGGCTGATAGGAAATGGGAAGATACAGAAAGACCTCGTTGGGGGCTTCGGGGTAACGCCCTAAAATGTTATTTCCAAAGGTTTCTCCATAGGTATAATTGGCGATGACGTATTCGTACGGGTTGTATACGTAATCAAATTCGATTCCGAACTCAGGATCCACCTGCGGCAGGGAGGAATCCAGCTCCGGAGGGGTCTCAGGCTTCTCGTACAGGAATCGGATCTGATTGCCGAAATCGTCCAGCAGCACGTCGAAGCGAAGATAGCTTTCCGCTCCGTATTTCTCGGCAAGCTCCTTGACCTGCTCCTCGGAAAGCACGGAGCCGTTTCGGGTGGTGAGGATCAGACGCCCGTCGATGTGAGTAAACATGTAATTCGGCTTGAACACGTCCGCCGCACCGCCGCAGAGGCTGGTGACCAGAAAGATCCCCATGGTGCCGAGGATCATCAAAAGACACAGAAAGATCGAAAGCTTGGGACGTGAGGTAAAGATGGAACGCCCCAGCGTAAGCCCGTTGCGGATCTCCCGCAGGCGCTCCTTTTTCCGATCGGACGCCGCGGAAACGGTAGCGGATTTTTGGGAGGGGGACGGAGGGGTGATCACGTGATCAGACTCCACAGCCCCGTCAAAGACGCGGATGTGACGGGTGGCGCACGCCTCCACCTGCTCGAAATTGTGCGTGACCACAATGAGCAGCTTATCCTTGGAGACCTCCCGCAAAAGATCGATGATCTCCTTGGAGGTGGCGGAGTCAAGGTTTCCCGTGGGCTCGTCGGCAAGGATGATGGGGCTGTCCTTGGCAAGGGCACGGGCGATGACCGTGCGTTGCTTCTGACCTCCCGAAAGCTTGCTTCCCTTATGGTGCATATGAGAGCCCAGCCCCACACGGCAGATCAACTCCTTTGCCCGCGCGCGGCGCTCTTTTTTATCCGCAATGTGCAACAGAGCCAATTCCACGTTCTGAAGCACGGTAAAGCTTTCAATGATATTGTAATCCTGGAAGATGAAGGAGATATACTTTTCCCGATACTCCTCCCATTCGGGCTGGAGATAATGGGAGGTGGACTGCCCTTCGATATAAAGCT
>JAFPBP010000126.1 GCA_017424085.1 Clostridia bacterium | reverse complement strand
GGGTCTGTTCGAGCGTCCCACTGTCCTCAACAACGTTGAGACCTATGCAAACATCGCTCAGATTATTCTCAACGGTCCCGAATGGTTCGCTTCCATGGGTACCGAGAAGTCTGCCGGTACCAAGGTCTTCGCTCTCGGCGGTAAGATCACCAATACCGGTCTGGTTGAGATCCCCATGGGTACCACCCTGCGTGAAGTTGTCGAAGAGATCGGCGGCGGCATCCCCAACGGTAAGAAGTTCAAGGCTGCCCAGACCGGTGGTCCCTCCGGCGGTTGTATCCCCGCTCACCTGCTGGATACCCCCATTGACTACGATAACCTGCTCGCAATCGGCTCCATGATGGGCTCGGGCGGTCTGATCGTTATGGACGAAGACAACTGTATGGTTGATATCGCCAAGTTCTTCCTGGAATTCACCGTGGATGAATCCTGCGGTAAATGTACTCCCTGCCGTATCGGTACCCGCCGTCTGCTGGAAATGCTGACCAAGATCACCGACGGTAAGGCTACTCTGGAAGATCTGGACAAGATGGAAGAGCTGTGCTACTACATCAAGGAGAACTCTCTCTGCGGTCTGGGTCAGACGGCTCCCAACCCCGTTCTGTCCACCCTGCGCTACTTCCGCGATGAGTATGAAGCTCATATCGTTGACAAGACCTGCCCCGCAGGCGTTTGTAAGAACCTGCTGAAGTACAGCGTCATTTCCGACAAGTGCTTCGGTTGCGGTATGTGCGCAAAGGCTTGCCCCGCATCTGCTATCTACGTCACCGACTACACCGCTCCCGGTAAGAAGAAGCCCGCCGTTGCCATCGACACCGATAAGTGTGTCAAGTGCGGCGCTTGTATCGGAACCTGTAAGTTCGGCGCCATCGAGAAGAAATAAGGAGGTTTCTGGAAATGGCTGATGTAACTCTGAAAATCAACGGCATCTCCGTGACGGTTCCTGCCGGAACCACCATCCTGGAGGCCGCAAATAAAGCAGGGGTTCGCATTCCCACCCTGTGCTACCTGAAGGAAATCAATGCGATCGGCGCTTGCCGTATCTGCATCTGCGAGGTGAAGGGCGCCCGCGCTCTCGCCGCAGCTTGCGTATATCCCGTTACCGAGGGCATGGAGGTTCTTACCGATACGCCCAAGGTCATTCAGTCCCGTAAGACCACCTTGGAGCTGATCCTTTCCAACCACAACATGAAGTGCCTCTCCTGCTCCCGCAGCCAGAACTGCGAGCTGCAGAGACTTGCTCTGGAATACGGCGTTGACGCAGAACGCTTCAGCGGTGCCAAGACCGAATCCGAACTGGAAGACACCAACCCCTACCTGGTTCGCGATAACTCCAAGTGCATCCTGTGCCGTCGCTGCTCCGCCGTCTGCCGCTCCAATCAGGGCGTAGGCGTCATCGGTGCCAACGAGCGTGGCTTCAACACTCACATCGGTTGTGCCTTCGATCAGGATCTGACCGACGTTGCTTGCATCGGCTGCGGTCAGTGTACCGTAGTTTGTCCCACTGCCGCTCTGGTGGAGAAGGACGATACCGCTGCTGTATTTGCCGCTCTGAACGATCCTTCCAAGCACGTGGTCGTGGCTCCCGCTCCCTCCATCCGTGCTCAGATCGGTGAAGAATTCGGCGATCCCATCGGCACCAATGCGGAAGGCAAGCTGGTTTCCGCTCTCCGTCGTCTGGGCTTCGATTCCGTGGTTGACGTTGACGTTGCCGCCGACATCACCATCATCGAGGAAGGTACCGAGTTTATCAACCGCCTCAACAACGGCGGCGCTCTGCCTCTGATCACCTCCTGCTCCCCCGGCTGGGTCAAGTATTGCGAGCATTACTATCCCGAATTCATTCCCAACCTGTCCTCCTGCAAATCTCCTCAGGGTATGTACGGTGCTTTGATGAAGTCCTACTACGCCGAGAAGATGGGCTGGGATCCCAAGGACGTGTTCGTCGTCAGCATCATGCCCTGCACCGCCAAGAAGTTTGAGCGTACCCGCGAAGGTTACAAGGTAGACGGTCTGTGCGATATCGACGCCGCCCTCACCACCCGTGAGCTTGCCAAGATGATCCGCAAGGTCGGTATTATCTGGGATAAGCTTCCCGACGATACCTTCGATCCTCTCTTCGGCATCGCTACCGGCGCCGGCCACATCTTCGGTGCATCCGGCGGTGTTATGGAAGCGGCTCTGCGTACCGTCGTTGAGAAGCTGGAAGGCAAGGAGCTGGCATCCGTTGACTTCACCGCAGTTCGCGGCATGGAAGGCGTTAAGGAAGCCACCTTCAAGGTTGCAGGCATCGACGTTAAGGTTGCCGTCGTCAGCGGTACCGCCAATGCCGGCAAGCTTCTGGATAAGATCAAGAATGGCGAAGCAGAATACCACTTCATCGAGGTCATGGCTTGCCCCGGCGGCTGTGTCAACGGTGGTGGTCAGCCCATTCACGATGCTTACACCCGCGCAAACGTGGATATCCGCGCTCTGCGTGCCAAGGCTCTCTACGATGAAGACGCGGCTTGCGCTGTTCGTAAGTCCCACGAGTCTCCCATCGTTAAGGAGATCTACGCCAACTATCTGGGCGAAGCAGGCGGCCACAAGGCTCATCACCTGCTCCACACCACTTACGAAAAGCGTAAGAAGTATTGAGATTGAATCTCTGAATCGCAACGGCGTGCCGATTTTCGGCACGCCGTTGCTTTTTGCATGAAAACACGCCCTCTGCCATGCTTTGGCAAAGGGCGTATTTTTTCTTGTTATTTTTTCAATTCGATGCCTGCAAATTCGTAGGGGTAGAGCACCGAGGTGAGGCGAACGGTGTTACCCTCCCGCACGCCCGTGCAGTTGACAAATCGGACCGTTTCGTAATTTCCGTTGATCTTTACGGTCAGATCGTGGATCTTATCCTCAAAAAGATTCCAGAGCCCCACGCTCAAAGTGGAATCGTCTTGCTTTACCAGCGTGTACAGATAGGGATGATTCCCCTCCGCATAGGCGGGCAGGGGATTGCCTGAAAGCCATTCGATCTGGGTGACCAGCAACCTTCGCAGAGCGTACCCGTTCAGATAGCCCGAGTTCTTCGCCTCACGTCCGTAGAGAAGCGCCGCGTCGAAGGGAAAGATGAGAAACCGTTGTCGTTGTTGATTTTCATAGCGGAAGATCCCCGACAGGCGGGTTTCCCC
>JAFPBP010000125.1 GCA_017424085.1 Clostridia bacterium | reverse complement strand
CCCACCCGCTTCCAGCATCTGGTCGCCGGCACCTACAAGAAGTGGGTCATCGAGAACGGCAAGAAGTACTTCTCCGTCGCCTCCGGCGGCGGCACCGGCCGTACCCTGCACCCCGACAACGTGGCCGCCGGCCCCGCCAGCTACGGCCTGACCGACAGCATGGGCCGTATGCACGGCGATGCTCAGTTCGCCGGCTCCTCCTCCGTGCCCGCGCACGTTGAGATGATGGGTCTGATCGGCATGGGCAACAACCCCATGGTCGGTGCAACCGTCGCCGTCGCCGTTGCGGTCGAAGAGGCGCAGAAGTAATCTTTCTCCGAAAAAATAAAAGTGCATCGCAGAAATGCGGTGCACTTTTTTCTGAGCAAAATCGGATGCGCCGTTTGGGAGAAATCCATCGTGACGCATCCGTTCTTTTTTGTTTTGAAGGGATTCTGCAATATCTGAGGAGAGCGAGCCATACGGAGCAAAATTCACGTTAAGAGCTCTTCTTTCGTCAGGTGCGTGCAGTTTTCGAAGGTCGTGCCGTCCTCTCCGTGCATGGCGTGACGGGGAAGATCCGAGGCAAGATGAAAGGTGTTGTTTCGAAAGATTACGTCTTCACAGCTTTCAATCGCACAAATTCGTCTGGTAGACTGTGTGAACACGTTGTTTTCGATGGCGATTTTCCGATTAAAAACGGTATCCGTGCACCAGAGTGATGGTTTACATTTGATCGCTACACCGCCCGCATAGGCGCTGTTGTGAAAATCACAGTCACGGATTTCCACGTCCGTTACCCGCCCCGATTCATACCATCCCTTCGCTTCTCCCGAAAGTTGGATCCCGGAACTCATGTTGTAGAATTTGCATTTTTCAACGAGAACCTTTCCTGCCGTACTGATCAGGAATCCTCGCGGGCGGTTATATCCCGATTCGCAGCCAAAGAAGTGTGCCTCGGGCGCAGTGGAAAGATTTTCGGTGATCCAGTTGGTTGAGGGCGGAGGTACGTCGCAGTCGAGCTTCAGGCGTATCTCTGTCGGGGAGATCAATTGCGCGTCAAGTACGGTTCCGACGGTCTTGGTCTCGTTTCTTCCCCCGTCAATAACGGCAACGCTGTCTCCCTTTCGATAGATCTGAATCCCCTCTTGCTGGGGATGACCGATGTTCAGCTTCAGACTTCCGTCCGCATGCTTTTCCGTATAAAGATGATATATGCCGTGAATGTTTGCCGCATCGTCCATCATTTGCACGAATTTGCAATGCTCCAACGAAATCTTGCCTCTGCAATTCACGAAATGCGTTGCATCCGCAGTGGTCGAAAGGAATCGACCACTGCCCTTTCTTGGTTCTGCAAGGATTCGTTTCAGAGAGACGTTTTCGGTTTTTTGCGCAATGATCCCCATTGCAGCGGTATGATAAAGATTGATATGTTCGAGAGAAACGTCTTTGGAATCCGTGATCAAAATCCCGGGACATTTTCTGCCGGCATAGGTCATGATCAGATAATTCCCTGCACTGTGCCGTTCGCCGATGCTCCCCCGCATAAAGATGAGGTTTTCATCCTGTTGTTCCGGTATGATGTTTTGATAAAGCGAGGTCTGAAACCCGTGGTCCACCTCTTTGCCCGTATAAGAAAAATAGACCTTGGAATATGGAGAGGGATGTCCTTCTTTATCAAACTCAAGGGCAAGCGTTCGTTCGGTTTCAATTTCCCATCCGTCACACGGGCTGTAAAAGCAGAGGTTTCCATGTTGAACCCGACAGTTGAACTCCTTTCCGTCGAATTGGATCAAAATGCCCTGCGGACTTGCGGAAAGAATTTTCGCCTGCGCATAAAAAGGGGTTGAGTAGTCGATGGAAAGGTTTTTCAGGGTGATGTTTTCGGAGGCTTCGCAGAGGATCGGCATCATCATTCCGTGGAAGATCAATTCCGCGCCACCACCGTCAACCGTAATGTTTTTCTTGTTCAGAACAGGAAGCGCAATGGGCTTTTCTCCGCTGTCATTGTTCGATACGTAACATTCCTTCCGATAGGCTCCGTCGGGATAAAAGTGATACGTACCGCCCTCCAGCAGCAACGTATCTCCGTCATCCATGGATAAAACCGCTTCGGCAAAGGAATCGGAACAATTATTATCGTTTTTGATAAAGTCCCTGATTTTCAATTCCATTTACATTTCACGCTCCTTATTCCGTCTGTTTGCTTCCGCAACGGAAGGATTTATTTTTATTATACCGCAGCTTTCCTTTTTTGTCAATAGAATTTACCTGATAATTTTCACCGTTTTATCTTGCAAGCGGTCTGCAAAGAGGTGTATCTGATGCCGAAACGGAGAATCGGATCCAAGATCCTCCCAAAAGCACTTGACATCTCGCGCGCCCCGTGCTATAATTAGAGAAAAAAGATGTATCAGGGGGGAAGAATATGAAGCTGAATTCAATTTTTTCTGACAACATGATTCTGCAAGCAAACAAGCCGATCTTTGTGTTCGGGACGGGACAAGGAGAAGTTGTCATTGAAATTGCAGGTCATCGATCTGAAACGGTATCGGAAGGAGACCAATGGACGGTCATGCTGTCGGCCGTTGATTACGGAGGACCTTATACTTTAAAAGCAACCCTGAACGGCGTTGAAAACGAGTTGAAAAACGTCTACTTCGGCGACGTATATTTGTTTGGTGGTCAATCCAATAATCAGCTTAAGCTTGAGCAAACGAACACCCCAAAGGAGCTTTATCGGAACTGCGATTCCATTCGGTTATTTACCGTAGACCGCTTGGAAGACGAAGAGTACTATCATTCAAAAGACGGCTGGGTTTCTGCTGAAAAAGATTCCGTAGGGTTTTGGCCGGCGTTGGGATACCTTACCGCAGATCTTCTGGTTAAGAGCAAGGATCGGAAAATCGGCGTAATTGCCTGCTATCAGGGCGCCTCCATAATTCAATCCTGGATCCCGGCGGATCTGCAATGTGAAACACCCCTCTGCGTCCCGTTGGAACGAAGATCCCCCAGCGCAATCTGCCCCAAGTACAACTGGAACGGCGACGGAACCCTCTACGAATATATGCTGAAGACCATCCTTCCCTTCGCGCTGAAGGCTGTGATCTGGTATCAGGGGGAAAGCAACTATCGGGGAGACGACAGCTCGTCGGAGATCTACGGCGGACTTCTGTCGCTGTTGATCCATACCTGGAGACGGAAGTTTAACGATCCGAGCCTCCCCTTCCTGATTATTCAGATTCACGATTATATGCCGAGGATCAACGAAGCGGGAAGCGGATGGCGAAGAATCCAGGAAACCCAGCAATCTGTGTGTAACACCGTGAAAAATACCCATTTGATTAAAAGTGCCGATGTCAGCGAGACGGACGATATACACCCCGTATCCAAATTCCCTCTTGCTTTACGGATCGCAGAAGTTCTGAAAACCCTTTAAAAAAATGCCCGGACGCGCCGTTTTGGAAAAATCCATCACGATGCGTCCGGTTTTTATTTGATTTTAAGGGATTTTTTTGAGATTTCTCGATCTTATTTTTCCGCCTCTAATAAACCGAGTCGGTTTACAGTATAGCGGTAAAAGCTCATAACGCCGAATGCCCAAGGAGAGCAGGTCGTGGGTTTCCCTG
>JAFPBP010000124.1 GCA_017424085.1 Clostridia bacterium | reverse complement strand
TTGCCTTCGCTCAGAAGAACGGGGGAGAGGTGATCGTTCGGGAATGGGTGAGTCCCGACGAGGCATCCCTTGCGGCGTATCTCATCGAGCGCTACGGATTGCCCGTTAGAATTCAGGATTTTCCCCAAGGAGAGCGCGACCGCGTGCCCATGGGAATGCTTTTGCCTCTGTCTCAAGCCCTTTGCGATGGCTGGGACGGGCGTGATCTGTATCTGAACTGTATGTATAACTGAGGTGTTTTGTATGGTCTATCTGTTTCTTGCCGAAGGATTTGAAGAGATCGAAGCCTTGGCTCCCGTGGATTTTCTCCGCCGTGCGGGCGTTTCCGTGACCACCGTTGCCGTGGGCGATGCTCTTTCCGTGCGGGGCGCGCACGGAATCGAGGTCCGTGCCGACGCTCTTTTGTCTCAGACCGATTGCTCCGACGGAGAGATGATCGTTCTGCCCGGAGGAATGCCCGGTACCACTCATTTGGACGAATGCCCTGCTATGAGCGAGATTTTGGCGTCTGCCTCGGCACGTGGCGCTTATCTTGCCGCCATTTGCGCCGCTCCTATGGTTTTGGGAAAGCGGGGGTATCTCAACGGAAGATCCGCTGTCTGTTATCCCGGCTTTGAGTCCGAGCTTGCGGGTGCCTCGATCTCCGCATCACCCGTGGTTCGGGACGGCAAGGTGATCACCGCAAAATCCGCAGGTGTGGCGTGGCAGTTTGCCTACCGCCTTGCAGAGGCTCTGGTCGGAACTGCGATTGCCGAACAGGTTCGCACCTCTTTGTTTTTGCCCGAAATGAGAGATTGAGATGAAAAATTTGATTCCCGTCTCGGTGGTCTCCGCGTTGATCTTCGGAATTCTGTGGATCGTGCGTTTTTTTGAGGTTTCCACCAACCGTCTGATCCTTGCCCTGTTGGGAGCCGTTCTGTTTTTCTTCGGAGCTTTGGCGCTGAAATTGTTGTCCCCCCGCATTCGGGGAACTCGCTTCTTTTCTTTGAAGCGCCCCTCGATCAGCGACGTTGGGCTGACCCTTTGTTTGTCGGTTCTTCTCATCAGCGGCTCGTTTTTGCTTAATTATTTTACCGCATCCTTTTATGATCTCATCTCCGTGAATGCTCCCGATGCCTTCTCCGATCCGGGGTATTCCTCCGTGGGAATGGCGCTGCTCTGCACCGCCCTGTTGCCCGCCCTGTTTGAGGAGCTGTATTTCCGCGGTGCGGTTCTGACCACTCTGCGCCTGTCTAAGATGAGAAATCTTTACGTGATCCTCATTTCGGCGGCGTTTTTCACCCTGCTTCACGGTCCCGGATGGTATTTCGTGTCTGATTTTTATGCAGGCGTGATCCTTGCCCTTGCGGTTTATTTCTCGGGCTCGCTTCTGTCTGCCGTGGCGATCCATCTGATCTCCAACGTTGCGTCTTATTTCCTTGCCCTGTACGGTGGACGTCTTCTCGCGGCAGGGATCGGCGATCTTGCCATTCACGTGCTTTCGGTCTGTTTCCTCGGTGCCTTGTGTCACCTGTTGCATCTGCTGAAGAAGGTCGTGATCCGAAACGAGGAGGAAGACCGTTCCCGCATCAACGAAAATTCCCGTCGCTGGGAAGAACAAAAAGCGAAAGGAGCTCCCTCCCATGAGACGAGCAAGAAGAAATCCCGCTAAAATCATCATTCTTTCGGTGATTCTTATTTTGATCCTTGCCCTGATTGCTGTCGTCGCGTTTTTCGTGAAGGACATCTCCGATGATATCGAGGGCAATCATCTTTCCGCTAACGAATACGTGACCATCGAGGTCGTTTCGGGGGATACCCCAACCACTTTGTCTGAAAAGCTTGTGGAGGCAGGGGTGATCAAATATGCGCCCGTCTTCCGCATTGTCGCCTCCATGGATGACGCGGCTCGCAATCTGCAGATCGGAGAGTATGAACTCCGCATCGGTGAGGCGTACGAGACGATTTTGTTCCTGCTGTCCCAATCTCCCACCTACCGCCCCTCGGTCCGCATTACCTTCCCCGAAGGGTACGAGGTCTCCGATATCGTTGCTCTCTTCCTGAAAAACGGCATTGGCACCGAGGCAGGCTTTGCCGCCGCCATGGATTACGCCTACGATTGCGCCTTTTTGCCCGCTGTCGGCACGGAAAACCGTCTCGAAGGCTTCCTCTATCCCGACACCTACGATTTCTATAAGGACGAGACCGAGGTTCAGGTCTTTGCCCGCATGATCGCAAACTTCAATCGCAAGATCGCCAATGCGAAGCTGGAGGAAAAAGCCACCGCTGCAGGCGTTTCCGTTTACGATGCCTTGATCCTCGGGTCCATTATCCAGAAGGAGGGCGGCAAGATCTCCGATTACGCCATGATCTCTTCTGTTTTCAATAACCGCATCAAGATCGGCATGAAGCTGCAGAGCGATGCCTGCGTCAGCTATCCCATTCCCAAGGCGGAGCGCCTTCCCAGCTGCACCGCCGAGCAGCTGAAGACCGATACCCCCTATAACGTCTATCTCCACGAGGGCTTGCCCCCGACTCCCATCTGCTGCTGCAGCATTGAAGCCATCGTTTCTTCCTGTCAGCCTGCCGAAAGTGAGTATCTGTATTTCATCGGAACCCCCGACGGACAGACGATTTTTGCAAAGACCTACGAAGAGCACGTGAACAACGTGAACAAATATCTGAAATAAGAGGTGCCCGACGTGGGATTGGATTGTCTGATCGACCCCGTAACCGACCGCTATCTGCGTTCTCTTCCTTCCGCAGTTCCCGAATCTCTGCGGGAGCTTGAGCGTGAGGTCCGACAGGCAGAGCTGCCCGTATCGTCCCCCGAAGCAATCGAACTCTTGGCTGTGCTTTGTGCCTCCCGCGCACCCCGACGAATTCTCGAGATCGGCACCTGCGTTGGTTTTTCGGCGCTGGTAATGCATGAGATCTGTCCCGAGTCACAGATCGATACTCTGGAGCGCTATCCCGTTATGATTGCCGATGCAAAGGCGAATTTTGCCCGCTTTTCTGCGGAAAACATCACTCTTTACGAGGGTGATGCCGCCGTGATCCTGCCCCATCTGAGCGGCCCTTACGATCTGATCTATCTGGATGCCGCAAAGGGGCAATATCCCGTATTTCTTCCCGAATGCATTCGACTTTTGGGTGACGATGGAATGCTGATCTCCGATAACGTTCTCTTCCGTGGGCAGGTCTGCGCGGGAAAGCCCGATACCCATCGCAATCAAACCATTGTCAATCGCCTTGACGAATATTTGCACCGTCTGAAGGGAGATGACCGCTTGATTACAACGGTTCTTCCCATCAGTGACGGAATGACCATCTCGGTAAAAAGGAGGAATGTACCCCGTGAAAAAGCCTGAGATCCTTGCTCCCGCAGGGGACTTTTCCCGTTTGATCTACGCCATCGAGTACGGTGCCGACGCCGTTTACGTGGGCGGGGAAGAGTTCTCCTTGCGCGCCGCGGCGGGGAATTTTACCCGTGCGGAGCTGAAGCGTGCCGTGGAGTACGTCCACGGAAAGCAAAAGAAAATTTACGTGGCTTGTAACGTGGTTCCCCGCAACGACGAGATCGACCGTCTGCCCGAATACGCCGCCTTTTTGCAGGAGGCAGGGGTGGATGCGGTGATCATTTCGGATCTGGGATCCTTTGCCGTATTCCGCCGTTATGCCCCCAAGGTTGCCATTCATATCTCAACCCAAGCAAACGTCTCCAACTATGAGACCTGCATGGCGTGGTATCATCTGGGTGCAAAGCGCATTGTTCTTGCCCGCGAGCTTTCTCTGGAGGAGATCCTGCAGATCCGTCGCCGTTGTCCCGAGGATCTGGAATTGGAGACCTTCGTTCACGGTGCCATGTGCATGGCGTATTCGGGCAGATGCCTGCTTTCTCAGTTCTTGACGGGACGGGATTCCAATCGAGGCAACTGCGCTCAGCCCTGCCGTTGGAAGTATACCCTCATGGAGGAAAAGCGACCGGGACAGTATTTCCCCGTGGTGGAGGGGGAAAAGGAAACCCTTTTCCTGAATTCCAAGGATCTGTCCATGATCGAGCATCTTCCCGAGCTTTGCGAGGCGGGAATTGCCAGCTTCAAAATCGAAGGGCGGATCAAGACCGAGTATTACGTGGCTGTCATTACGCAGGCGTATCGCCGTGCCTTGGACGATTGCTTCTCCGACGTGATTGCCTACGGAAGTAACCTGCCCTCCTACGTGGAGCAGGTGGATATGGTAAGCCACAGACCCTATTACACGGGTTTTTATTTCCCCGACGATGGCACCGTGGGGCAGAGCTATCACGAGCCGTCTTATATCCGTAATTACGAGCTTGTGGGC
>JAFPBP010000123.1 GCA_017424085.1 Clostridia bacterium | reverse complement strand
TACACCCCAGCCGCCATCAAGAAAGACTTTAATCTCCGCATCTATTGCGAATTGAAGAATCTGTCTTACATCTGTTATATTGACCATCTTATCATCCTCACAAATTCTTATTTATCGAATTGATTCAAAAGAACCGGCATCGCATTTGTAAATACAAACGCTTTATTGGGTCATTCCCAAACCCATTTTATTATAACATATCAGTCGATAGTTGTCAAGTTGTATTCCGACTTTGTCGGAGTGATATTGTTGCAAGCAACAGTGATATTGCTCCCGATGGTCGCAGTGATATTATATTCGCCTCCCAAGCTCGCGTAGCGAATATCACTCGGCGATAGCCGAATACCACTGCGATGCAATAGAACTCGCCGCAGGCGAATATAACTGTGGCACCTGCTCTACGGCAGGTGCCACAACGGCGGCTCTTTTTTGACCGAAAAAGCGAAACTTGCGAAAAACGGCTTGACAAGCCCTTCGATTCATGCTACAATAAGGAAAAACGAAGCAAATCCCGTCTGAGAAAGGATGATCCTTATGCCGATCCAATATCTGGAAGAAAGCAAAACCTTTTATCTTTCCACGCCCAACACGGCGTACGTTTTTCACGTTACCGAAAACGGATATCTGATCCACGATTACTACGGCGCCTGGGTTCCGCCCTGCGATCTGAGAGCCTACTCCGCCCGCACGGGGAAGGCTTCCTTTGCGCCCAGCACGGCAGACCTTTTGGTGCAGACCGACACGGCGCCCATGGAATACTCCACCAACGGGGTGGGAGACTATCGGGTCAGCGCCCTGCAGATCCGTGAGTATCGCGGGAACGCCTCCACAGACATCCGCTATCAATCCCATCGGATCTACGACGGAAAGCGGGAGATCCCCCATCAGCCCGCAACCTACGCCGCAGAGGACGAGGCACAGACGCTGGAGATCGTTGCAACCGATAAGGTCACGGGAGCACGGGTGACCCTGTTCTATACGGTATTTACCAATTACGACGCCCTTGCCCGCCACGCACGGGTGGAAAACACCGCAGCCCACCCCATGGATCTGGAGCGGGTCTATTCCTCCTGCTGCGAGATCCCCTTCGGAGATTGGCAGATCTGCCATCTGTACGGAGACTGGACCAAGGAGCGAACCTTCGAGCGGAAGGATCTCCCCTTCGGGATCACCTCCATGGAAAGCAAGCGGGGCGCCTCGAGCCATTATCACAACCCCTTCGTTGCCATTGCGGACAAGAACGCCACCGAGGATACGGGAGCCGTATACGGCTTCAATCTGGTCTACAGCGGAAACTTTTCGGCGCAGACCGAAAAGAACTCCGACGGAGATCTGAGAGTGATCATGGGAATCAACCCCACCGATTTCGGATGGAAATTGGAATCGGGCGAATTCTTTGATACTCCCGAGGTGGTCTCGGTCTATTCCGACGGCGGCTTAGGCGAAATGAGCCGCACCTATCACAAGCTTTATCGCAACAACCTGTGCCGCGGTCCCTGGAAGAACGCAAAACGCCCCCTTCTTGTCAACAACTGGAAGGGCACCTACTTCAACTTTGACCAGGACAAGATCTATAATATTGCCCTTGTTGCCCACGAGGTTGGGCTGGAAATGCTGGTCCTCGACGACGGCTGGTTCGGTGCCCGAAACAACGATAAAGCAGGGCTTGGAGACTGGGTAGTCAACGAAAAAAAGCTCAAGGGCGGCATCAAGGCGCTGTCCGATCGGATCCACGATCTTGGCATGAAATTCGGTCTTTGGTTCGAACCCGAAATGGTGAACCCCGACAGCGACCTGTACCGCGCGCACCCCGACTGGTGCCTGCAGGTGGAGGGGCGGGAGATGTCCATCGGACGCACCCAATACGTGCTTGATCTGTCCCGAAAGGACGTACGGGATTATCTCTTCGACGCCATGGATAAAATTCTGCGGGAAGCCCGCATCGAATACGTAAAATGGGACTTTAACCGCAATATCACCGAGCCTGCGAGTGCTCTTCTTCCCGCCGAGCGGCAAAAAGAGATCTCCCACCGCTACGTGCTGGGGCTCTACGATCTTCTGGAGCGCCTGCTCAAGGCTCATCCCGACCTGCTTCTGGAGGGCTGCTCGGGCGGTGGCGGACGGTTTGATCCCGCCATGCTCTACTACTCTCCCCAGATCTGGACCAGCGACAATACCGACGCCATCGACCGTCTTTCCATTCAGTACGGAACCTCCATGTGCTACCCCACATCTTCCGTGGGAAGCCACGTGGCGACCTGCCACTCTACGCGGATCACCCCCATGGAGACCCGTGCCAACGTGGCGCTGGCAGGAACCTTCGGCTACGAGCTGGACATAACTAAGATGACCGAGGAAGAACGGGAATCGACAAAGGCGCACGTGGCGGAATATCACAAATATTACGATCTGATCCACTTCGGGGATCTTTACCGCGTCGTTCCCCCCGACGGGAAGGAGTGTGCCTGGGTCTACGTCTCCCCCGACAAGAGCGAGGCGCTTCTCACCTTCGTCTGCATCCGAGGTCGGAAAACCACCCGCAGAACCGTAAAATTCCGCGGGCTGGATCCCGACAAATACTACGCCGACGAAAGCGGCACGGTGCAGAGCGGACGGGTCTGGATGAACGCAGGAGTCAACCGCACCGCCGTGATGCGGGACAGCGAATCCTTCAAGGTCTATCTGAAGGAGATCGGGAAATAAACGGAATTTAACAGAAAAAAGGACTGAGAAAGCATCTCAGTCCTTTTTTTATTGAAAATTACAGATTTTTCAGATATTCGTGATTGGGACGGACGTCCTCCATGGTGTACCCGAGCCCCAACCCCTCGTACAGGAAGGGACCCTTGTAGTTCTCCAACTCCAGAACAGTCTGCAGCTCTCTCCAATTGATCTGTCCGCGCATGGGGAGCATATGGCATTCGTCCTTGAAATCATAGTCCGAAATATGGGTGGTAACGATATAAGGCGCAACCTTTTTCACGAAGGTCACGTGATCCTCCTTCAGCAGATGGTTCACGTCGAAGCAGACTCTCAGGTCGGGGTTGGACGCCATGATGCGAAGGATCTCGTCGGAGCAGTTTCCGATGCAAACGCGAGGCAACACCTCAACGCAGAGAACCGTTCCGCTCTTTTTGCAGAGGTCAGACAGGGCATTCAACCGCTCAATCGCGCGCTGCATGCGGATCTCACGGGTCTCAGGAACCCAAAGCTCCTTGGATTCACCGCTGGAATGGATGACCATGTGCTTGATCCCCGCTTCTCCGCAACGGGCGATATACTCCGCGTGGCGGGGGAACACCTCATTCCAAAGCTCGTCGGGATCGTCGGGTCTGCCAACCTTTTTGAAGGGGAGGTGGAAGGACCAGACCTTTACTCCCGTCTCCTTCTCCCATTGGGGAACCTTGCTCCAATTTTCGGGATCATCGATCCCGTTGATCTCTACCAGGTTCAGACCTGCACGGGCGGCACGCTGCAGCTTTGCCAGCGAAACGGCGCCGAAGGACAAGCCTGTTTTCCACATTTTGCGATCGGTCATAATCAATTCTCCTTACTTAAAAATGCGGCACCGAGGACCTCGGTACCGCAATATCGTTACAGATTCTTCAGATACTCGTGGTTCTTGCGGACGTCAGCCCAGGTAAAGCCCATGGGCATGGTTTCGTACAGGAAGGGACCCTTATAGTCGGCGATTTCAAGAGCAGACTGCAGTTCTCTCCAATTGATCTGACCCTGCATGGGGAACCAATGCTTCTCGTCCACGAAATCGTAGTCGGAAATATGGGTGGTGACGGCGTATTTGCCCACCTTCTTCACGAACTCGGTATGGCTTTCCTTCAACAGATGGTTCACGTCAAAGCAAAGGCGGATATCGGGATTGCTGTCCATGATCCGCTGAATCTCGTCGGAGCAGTTTCCGATGCAGGTACGAGGCAGGACCTCCACGCAGAGGGTGCTTCCGTTTGCCTTACAAAGATCGGACAGGGCGGAAAGATGAGCAATGGCTCTCTGCATACGGATCTCGCGGGTATCCGCAGAGGCAAGCTCTTTCGATTCGCCGCTGGCATGGATCACCATGTAAGGAATGCCTGCCACTCCGCCGCCCTCGATCAGGAATTTCAGAGCGGGAAGAGTTGCCTCCCAAGCCTCGTCGGAATCGTCGGGGCGAGCAATACCTGGTCCATAGAACGGTAGATGGATCGACCAGACCTTTACGCCGGTCTTCTTTTCCCACTGAGGAACCTTTTCCCAGTTTGCAAAGTCATCGTCCTGAATGCAGCTGATCTCAACCAGATCCAGCCCGGCAGCGGCGGCACGCTCCAGCGCAGCCTCGGACACCCGTCCGATGGAAAGTCCGGTCTTCCAAAGTTTACGGTCAGTCATAACAATACCTCCATAACCGGTTGCTCCGGTTCTTTTGATTCATTATAAAACACATTCCCGCGAATGTCAAGGGAATGGGGGAAAAAGTCACAAAAATGATGAATCCGAAAAAACCGTCGGCATCACCTCAGAGGCAACGCCGACGATTTCGATTATTTTTTCTTGTCCGCATCCTTCAGAAGGAAGCCTGCCGCGGGGATCTCTTTGATGCGATACCCGTCGGGCTTGACGAAGGTTCCGGCAACGTAAGGCTCGGCAGAAACGATCGTATTCTTGGACCGCAGAGTCATGACCGAAACGCCGTTGGCGTTGCGGGTGACCTTTTCGGGGATCAGAGAGGATGTGACCAGAAGATTACGGTTATTGGAGGATTTCAGAAGGAATTCCGCCTCGTCGCGGATGCAATAGATGCCGACCAAGGGAGACACGTCGGAATAAGCATTGATCAGCTTGCGACGGTTCTGCTTGGTTTCGTAGGCGTTCATGGGCACCCGAACCGCCTTTCCGTTGGCAAAGAAGAAGACCACGTGACCCGCAAAGTCCCGTGTGGAGAACAGAGCCACGGGAACCTCTCCCTCGTCGAAGCCCAGCTTCTGGGGCAGGAAATCGCCCAAAACGCTTGCCTTCGTATCGGAGAATTCCGACGCCTTGCACTTATAGACCTGATGCTTATCGGTGAAGATCAGAAGGCTTGCGGCATTATCCGACTCGACGGTACAGAGAAGCTCGTCCCCTTCCTTGTACTTCTGCTCACCGCTCATTCGCAGGGACAGGGCGGTGATCTTCTTGAAGTAGCCTGCCTTGGACAGGAAGAGGGTGACGGGATATTCCTCCACAGACTCCTCCTCGTTGACCTCAACGATCTCGTCGGGGTAAAGAAGCTGCGTCTTGCGGGGCTTGCCGTATTTCTTGGAGATCTCCTGCAGCTGCTTGATCATCAGCTTGTGGATGCGCTTGGGCTTGTCCAGCAGATCCTCCAGATCCTCGATCTCCTCCGCAAGAGCGTCGGTTTCTGCGGTTTTATTGAGAATGTATTCTCGGTTCAGATTGCGAAGCTTGATCTCCGCCACGTATTCCGCCTGGGTGCGATCGATGCCGAAGCCGATCATCAGGTTGGGAACCACGTCCGCCGCCTCTTCGGTCTGACGGATGATGCGGATCGCCTCGTCGATGTCCAGAAGGATCTTTCGCAAGCCGCGCAGGAGATGCAGATATTCCTTCTTTTTCTGAATATCGTAATAGGTGGCGCGGCGAATGCATTCGGTACGGAAGGCGATCCACTCGTTGAGGATCTCCCGCACGCCCATGACCTTGGGAGAAAAGCCCACAAGGACGTTGAAATTGCAGGAAAAGGAGTTTTCCAGCGGCGTCTGCTTATACAGCTTCTGCATGAGAAGGTCGGGATTGACGCCACGTTTCAGATCGATGGTAAGCTTCAGACCGTTGATATCGGTCTCGTCGCGCATATAAGAAATTTCCTTGATCTTACCCAGCTTCACCAGCTCCTCGATCTTGTCCTGACAAGCCTCGATGGTGGTGTTGTAGGGGATCTCGTAGATCTCGATACAGTTGCCCTTCTTGTCGTAACGGTATTTGGAGCGCAGACGGAAGGAGCCCCGCCCCGTTTCGTAAATGGATCGAAGAGCGTCCGCGTCGTAGATCAGCTGAGCGCCACCGGGGAAATCGGGAGCGGTAAGAGTTGTGAGAATGTCGTGTTTCGGATTTTTCAGAAGCTCGAT